>JAZRDT010000126.1:0-27289 GCA_045660385.1 Bacteroidaceae bacterium
GTAGTTGAAGATGGCAGAGTCGTACAATGAAGATACACCGAATGCCTCCTTGGCAAACCATACGCGTTCCTCGAGTGTGGTCTGTGCACCCTTTGAACGGAGGATATCAGCGAGCGGAGCATACTGGTCCTTGCTGGCAACGATCACCACATCCTTGTGGTTCTTGGCAGCAGCGCGAATAAGCGAGATACCACCTATATCAATCTTCTCGATAATAGCCTCATGTGAAGCGCCTGAAGCAACAGTCGCCTCGAAGGGGTAGAGGTCCACGATCACGAGATCAATCTCGGGAATCTCATAGTTTACCATCTGCACCTGATCGTTCTCGTTGTCGCGACGGCCGAGGATGCCACCAAACACTTTAGGGTGCAAGGTCTTTACACGGCCACCGAGGATTGAGGGATAACCCGTGAGATCCTCCACACGCTGACAAGGAAGCCCCAAAGACTCGATAAATTCCTGGGTTCCACCTGTAGAAAGCAATCGCACGCCCTCTTCGTGAAGCATAGTAATAATCTCTTCCAACCCATCCTTGTGGAATACCGATACAAGGGCGGTTTTTATCATTTTGTTGTCCGACATTATTATGTTGTTTTTAGTTATTTTTCTTGTTCACATATTTAAGTGTACAAAGTTAGTGCTTTTTCTTGGTTAAGCGAAGATATTGTCGATTTATTTATAGGCAAAAGCTTCATAAAAATAATTAAGACATGGAACTGTTTGTGCATTTCCCGACATTCACTATCTTTGCCGTGAAAAGACTGAAGTGGAAACACAATCATGAACCCATCTGAATCATTGCTCGCAACTTTGCGCTCACGCCTCTTGGCTCGACCATGCAAGACATTAATTACGACTATTGCAGCCGAGGCGGAAGCAGACAAGATGGTATTCGATGCCCTACTCTCACTCATGTACAATGGGGAACATCCTTTACCCTGGCGTGCCGCTTGGGCATTAGAGAAAGTAGCAGGGCAATGTCCATCGCTCCTCCTCGGCGAAAGGCCGCGCATGAAGGCTCTGGCAATGCGCGACGATACGTCTGGAGGTCTCCTCAGACTATTACTCGGCATACTGCACCATTTACCTGAGGAAAAGGATCTGGATGTAGCGTTCTTCAACTTTCTCCTTGACAAAATGCTCGATCTGCAATCACCGCCTGGCGCACAGGCATTAGCCATGAAGATGGCTTGTCGGCAGAGCAAATCAGACAATGATTTACACAAAGAGTTTCTAAGCATCCTGCATAATATGGAGTTGGAATATTATTCGTCAGGCGTAAAGTCCGTAGTGCACAATTGCCAAAAAGCAAAATAAAGAAAAGTTCGTTGTTGTTTGTTTTCTCATTCGCTTTTCGTACCTTTACGGCATTAAACAAAATTTGACAACACAACCATTGATAATCGACTTAACTATGAACAAGAATTACCCGATTTACAAGACTACGTTTATCGACGACATGCGCTCGCTCGTAGAGGAAGCGGCACAGAACTTTCCCTCCAGCATTGCCATCTCATACAAGGACAAGCCCTCCGACAAGGAGGTCAAGAAGGTGACATTCACCCAGTGGCGCGACGATGTGAGACATCTCGGCACTGCACTCATCGCCAACGACTTGCGCGAGGAGAACATCGCCATCGTGGGTGAGAACTCCTACGGCTGGTGCTGTGCCTTCTTTGCCGTGATGGGCATAGGTTCGGTAACCGTTCCCGTGGACAAGGAACTGCCCATCGAGGACATCGATGGCATCATCTCCACTACAGGGTGTAAGGCAGTCTTCTACGGTCGTTCGGCCGAAGGCAAAATCAAGGATTTGCTCTCTAAGGGTGGTTTGACATCGGCCAAATTCTTGGTGGCTATAGACCCCACCCCCTCCATCGACAAAGCCCTCTTGGGCGACAAGGTGCTGACTACCGTTGCTGAGTTGGAGGTGCTGGGCGAAGAGCGCTACAAGGATGGCGACAACGCGTATTACGACTATAAGATAGATGTCAACAAGTTGGCATCCATCGTCTTCACCTCAGGCACTACGGGCAAGGGCAAGGGCGTGATGCTTTCGCAGGCCAACATCTGTCTCGACATGACACTCGGCATGTATAACTTCGATATCACCCGCAAAACCCTGCATGTGCTGCCTCCACACCACACCTTCGGCTCTACGGTCAACTATGTGGGGCACCTGTCGCAGGGCTGCGAGGTATACATCTCAAGCGGTTTGAAGCATGTGAGCGACGAGATCAGAGAACAACAACCTACACATCTGATTTTGGTGCCGGCATTCCTCGAGGTGATGAACCGCAAGATATGGGCCACTGCCCGCAAGACCGGCAAGGAGGGACTGCTCAAGGTGATGATGAAGGTGAGCGACGCCCTGCGCAAGGTGGGCATCGACCTACGCAAGAAGCTCTTCGGAAGTGTGCTCTCGGCATTTGGTGGCAAGCTCGAACTCATCATCTGTGGTGGCGCCAAGTTGGATGAAGAGATTATCAACACCTTTGATTCGCTCGGCATCACCATCCTCAACGGATATGGCATCACGGAATGTGCACCGCTCATCTCGGCCAACCGCAACAAATACCGTAAGCCGGGCAGTGTAGGTACTCCTATCCTTGCCTGTCGCGTCAAGATCGACAATCCCGACGAGAATGGCGAGGGAGAGATATGCGTCAAGGGCCCCAACGTGATGCTGGGTTACTACAACAACCCCGAAGCTACGGCCGAGGTGTTCGACAAGGATGGATTCTTCCACACAGGCGATTACGGCAGACTCGATGAGGAGGGATGGATATACATCACCGGACGCAAGAAAAACCTGATAATCCTCTCGAACGGAAAGAACGTATACCCCGAAGAGATTGAAGCCGACCTGCAGAAGATAGAGGGCGTAAGCGAAGTAGTGGTATATGCCGGTGAGAGCCGCGTACAGAAAGACAAGATCACCATCGTTGCCGAGATATTCCCTGATGCTGATTTCCTTGCCGACAAGGGTATCACCGATGCACAAGGCTACTTTGAAGAACAAGTAAAAATGCTTAATGCCAAGATGCCTTCCTACAAAGCGGTGAAGAGAGTGAAGCTACGAGACATGGAGTTCCAGAAAAACACCTCACGCAAGATTACCCGCTTCTCTATTGATAAGACGATAGATTAAGAATCGGCAGGTCTTCGCAGACACGGCTAAGTTCACCACTGCAAAATGCAAGAATTAGTCTAAGCACGGTGCCACGATGAAGAGTGTCGGCCCCGTACGCACCAAAACGGCGACAGATGAGCATACATGGATTATCGCACCCATCTGTCGCCGTTAGTTGTTTGATTCCGTTTGCGTTATCTATCGTTGGCGACACATGGCAGATAGAAACGGGAAAGACGCTTATAAGGAGCAACTCCCTATTTCACGATACGGATGATAGGGTTGCTAATATCTTTCTCCACCTCTTTACCATTGAGCTTATAGGTTCGTTTGATGATAGGGTTAGCCGTAGTACCATTCTTAATGCTTGAACTGATGGTGATGACATCCGTCGTTCCGTCAGGCCATTTTATTGTGAGCGGCTCATCTACCCAATGTTCTGTACCGTCGATCTCTCCAAAAAAGAGCACATCGGTACTATCCTTCAGTTTCATATAACGCAAGCCATACATCGTTGGCATAATTGCACGTGTTGCGTATCTCCAGTGTCTTGTAGTATCTGCCACATAACTCTCTCCTCTAAACTCAGCAACAATGGAGTCAGGGTTCGCGGGATCAAGCATATTATTGCCCTCGGCATCCTGTATGGCCATGTATATCTCTATCGGCCAGAAGTCCCAAATCCAATCTTCACCGCCTTCTGCATTCTCTTCATTGCACGAAATAAAACCCAATGCCAGCACAGCGGCACACAAAACAGATGTAACAAATTTTCTCTTTTTCATAGCATTATAACGTTAAATTTACGGAAATATAGCGTTTGTTTTGTTATATTCAAAGGAAAGGCCGCTAATCTACAAAGGTATCACACACTAGATATGAAAAAAAGAGCGTATCTTTGCGCCGTAAACAATGACTTATGAACAGAACTATCCGATTCGCCATCGTCATCCTCTATATCTTCGTGGCTGCCTACGGCTGCATTGCCTCGTGGATACTCGGCACACGCTTCTTCCTCTACTTCACCAACCTGGGTAACCTCTACTGCCTCGCGTTGATGGTAAACGAACTGGTGCGCCTCATCCGCCGCAAGCCACTATCGCTGCCGCTCATGCAGTGGGAGTTTGGCGGACTCATCTCCATCCTCGTCATCGGGGCAGTATACAACCTGCTCTTAGGCGACCCCACCTCGGCAGCCTATTGGGCCAATAAGCCCAGTGTATGCCTGCACCTCATCACCCCCATCCTCTATGCCATCTACTTCTTCTCCACACGTCCTGTGCGCAAGGTCACTGCAGGCGGCATACAATGCAGCATACTCCTACCCTACCTCTATATCGCCTTCATCTATGTAAGGCATTATATCACCGCAGATCAGTGGTTTCCCTATTTCTTCCTCGACATCAACCGCATCGGATGGACCGGAGCTCTAGGGTGGATCATTGCCCTTACCGCGACGTTTGTCGTTGTCGGACTCACCTTTATCTACCTGAGCCGGAAGAGGAGCAAAAAAGCAGCAAATAAAATAGCCTCAAAGTAGGACAAGAACTTTGAGACTCACCTTGAGCTGTATCCATAGAGGATATCTACAAACTATTCAATCCTGTATCTCCTCAAAGTCGACGTATTCACCTTCGGAGTCATCGAAAATCTTCTCGCGTTTCTTTGGCGAAGCTTGTTGTGATTGTCCCGTAGTGCCATCTCTCCGCGAATGGGCGTGCGAATGTCCGTGAGTTCCCCCTGTCGTTTGCTGATAGGATGTGCGGCGACCGAAAAGAAGATTGAGGATGCCACGTATAATAGTGCTGCCTATCATAAAAACAAACAGAACCGCAAGGAATAGGAAAAGGAATATAAAGCTAAACATAGTTCTACACAAATAAATAGTTACTGTAGAAGTAGGACAAATGGCGTGCCAAAAGGTTCACTCGAGGAAATTATGCACGCTTTTGTGTCAGAACTGACAGAACAATATACCATCCGATGACAGCAGAAAGGCCATTGAGGCCCAAGAATATGAGTAGCACAAGGCTGACAAGCAGAAAGATGTAGGCAATGCGGTTAGGTGCCCATGCCAGACTCTTGAACTTGAGCGAAAACATGGGAATCTCGGCTACCAGAAGCCATGAGAAGAGCAGCACCAATACCACGATCAACATCCATCCAAACGGAGAGGACACAATCTTGTCGTGTGAGCCAAGCACCAAGGCACCCCAAAAGAGGGCGTTGGCGGGAGTGGGCAGACCGATGAAAGAACTTGTCTGACGCTCATCGACATTGAACTTGGCCAAGCGGAGCGCCGAAAAGGCCACTAACAGGAACGCCAGGAAAGGCACCACAAAAGCCGGCAACATGTGGAGATGCGCATCGGCACACTCGCGCAACCAGTTGAACACCATCGATGCAGGGGCAAGGCCAAAAGTGACCACATCGGCCAGCGAATCGAGTTCCTTGCCAATGGGCGAACTCACCTTCAAAGCACGTGCCGTGAGGCCGTCGAAGAAGTCGAACACGGCACCCAGGATGATGCAGACGAAAGCAATCGTATAGACTCCCTCGAAAGCATAGGTGGCAGCTACGCAACCTGAAAGGAGGTTGCAACATGTGATGGTATTGGGGATGTGGCGGCGCATTATTTCAGTTTAGCAATTACCGTTTGGTTTCCAGTAGTCTTTTGTCCCATCTGCACGCACACCTCGGTGCCGAGAGGCAGGTATATGTCGACACGGGATCCGAGCTTGATAAAGCCGAAATGCTGGTCGATGAAACACTCCTCACCGGGCTTGGCGTAGGTGACGATACGGCGGGCCATAGCACCGGCAATCTGACGCACCATCACCTCTTTGCCGTCGGGTGTCTCCACCACGACGAGCGAACGTTCATTGTCGGTGCTGGCCTTGGGTAGGAATGCACGATGATACTTGCCGTTCTCGTGCTCGACACGCTTCACGATGCCATCTACTGGGTACCAGTTGGCATGTACATTGAGCGGACTCATAAAGATGCTGATCATCAAGCGGCGATCATGGAAATGATCGGGCTCCTCCACCTCCTCGATAACCACAATCTTTCCATCTGCAGGTGCCACAACGATATCCGTCGTATCCTCGCCCGGGAAGCGGCGGGGCGGACAACGGAAGAAGTTGACTAACAGGAGATATATGGTAGTGGTGAACACTGCCATGAGGATGAACAGCAAGCGGTGGTCAGGATAAGCAAAATAGTAGGTTGCCGCATTGACAACCAGCCAAACCAAAAGGCCGATTGTCAACTGATGGGTTCCTTCGTGATGAAGGTGTATTTTTCGCAGTTTTCGCATAGTATACGTTATTTAAATTATGCAAATGTATGATTTATCCGTTAATGTTGCAAGAAAAAAGTCGAATAATTGAAATCGCCCTTCTTTTTAGGGATTGGAGTACCCGTTTTTATTGGATTTTCTTTATCTTTGACAACAATTATTCAACCTGAAACTGAAAAGATATGATTATGAAAAGGATATGCATCGGAATGGTTGCGATACTCGCGACCTTGGCCGTATGGGCCGACAACAGTGTGACTTACCAACCCACAGAAGCCAACCTCAAGGCGCGACAGGAATTTGCCGACAGCAAACTGGGCATTTTCATCCACTGGGGCATCTACAGCATGTTTGCCCAAGGCGAGTGGTATATGACCAATGCAAATCTCGACAACAAAGAATACGCGAAGGCTGCATCGGCATTCTACCCCGCACAGTTCGACGCCAAAGAGTGGGTATCGGCCATCAAGGAGGCAGGCGCCAAATACATCTGCTTCACATCGCGCCATCACGATGGTTTCTCGATGTGGGACACCGACGAGTCGGACTACAACATCGTTGACGCCACTCCCTTTGGCCGTGATGTCATCAAGGAACTGGCCGACGAATGCCACAAGCAGGGCATAAAGTTGCATTTCTACTATTCGCATATCGACTGGACCCGCGACGATTACCCATGGGGACGTACAGGACGCGGAACCGGCAAAGACCCCAACAAGGCCGACTGGCCCCATTACTATGCCTTCATGAACCGCCAGATTACTGAGCTGCTCACCCGCTATGGCGAGATTGGCGCAATATGGTTCGACGGCTGGTGGGATCATGACCAGGACCCGACTCCCTTTGATTGGCAACTCGATGAGCAATATGCGCTGATTCACCGCCTGCAACCCGCATGTCTGGTAGGCAACAACCACCATCAGGAACCGATGGAGGGAGAGGACATTCAGATATTCGAGCGCGACCTCCCCGGAGAAAACAAGGCGGGACTCTCCGGGCAGTCGGTAAGCCGCCTGCCACTAGAGACATGCCAGACGATGAATGGCATGTGGGGATACAAGATTATAGACCAGAACTACAAATCGCCCGAGACACTGATACGTTACCTTGTGAGCACCGCGGGCAAGGGAGCCAATCTGTTGTTGAATATCGGACCGCAGCCTAATGGCAAACTGCCTGCAGCAGCCCTCGACCGCTTAAAGGCATTGGGAGAGTGGACCAGCCAATATGGCGAAACCATCTACGGCACTACCGCAGGCGATATCCCCGCTCAGGACTGGGGAGTGACCACACGTAAAGGCAACCGCCTCTTTGTACACATTTTCAATCTGAACAACACTGAGTTGTTCCTCCCCCTTTCGTGCAAGGTAAAAAAGGCTTTCGCTTACGACACGCGCGAGGCGATAAAAATGAAACGCACCAAAGAAGGGGTAAACCTGACATTGGGCGCTGTGCCTACGGGAACAGACTATATCGTAGAGTTGGTAACAGAATAAAGGAGAGCGATTCACGACAACAGTAGGAGATTGAACTATGCAGGAATTCGTACATCTACACGTACATACACAATATTCAATTCTTGACGGTCAGGCCAGCGTATCCAAGTTGGTTGACAAGGCCATTGCCGATGGTATGCGCGGAATAGCCGTGACCGACCATGGCAACATGATGGGCATAAAAGAGTTTACCAACTATGTAAACAAGAAGAACGGCGGTATCAATGGCGAGATTAAAGACCTGAAAAAACGCATCAAGGCCATTGAGAGCGGCAAGGAGGAGTGCGAAGATCCCACGGCAACCCTCGCCGAATGCAAAGCGAAAGTAAAGGAACTGGAGGCCAAGCGATTCAAGCCCATCATCGGATGTGAGATGTACGTAGCCCCTCGCCGCTTGCATCAGAAAGAGGGTAAGCCTGATAGCGCCAACTACCATCTGGTCGTGCTAGCCAAGAACGAAAAGGGATACCACAACCTCATCAAGTTAGTGTCGAAAGCGTGGACCGAAGGTTTCTATAACCGCCCTCGTACCGACCGTGTTGAACTGGAGAAATACAAGGAGGGACTCATCGTGTGCTCTGCCTGCCTTGGCGGTGAAGTGCCACGCAAAATCACTCGCGACACGCTGAGCGAAGCCGAGGAGGCCATACAATGGTATAAGAGCACCTTTGGAGACGACTACTACCTGGAACTCCAGCTACACAAGGCAACCGTCGCCCGTGCCAATCACGAAGCATACGAGATGCAGTTGAAGGTGAACGAGAAACTCATCGAGTATAGCAAGAAGTTTGGCGTAGGATTAGTATGCACAAACGACGTGCATTTCGTAAACGAAGAGCATGCCGAGGCCCACGACCGCCTCATCTGTCTATCGACAGGTAAAGATCTGGACGACCCACAACGCATGCTTTACTCGAAGCAAGAGTGGATGAAAACAACTGCCGAGATGAATGAGATCTTCGGCCACATTCCCGAGGCACTGGCCAATACGGTAAAGATTTGTGACCAGGTAGAGTTCTACTCCATCGACAACCCGCCTATCATGCCTAACTTCGAGATTCCCGAAGATTTCGGAACCGAAGAGAGCTACCGCGCCAAGTATACAGAAGAGGACCTTTTCAACGAGTTCACACGCGACGAAAAAGGCAACGTTGTGCTGAGCCAAGCCGATGCCGAGGCGAAGATTGAGAAGCTCGGCGGCTACAACAAACTCTATCGCATCAAGTTGGAAGCCGACTATCTGAAGAAGCTGACGATGGATGGTGCCAAGAAATACTACCCCGACATGACGCCCGAAGTGGAAGACCGCCTTATCTTCGAGCTGCACATCATGAAGACGATGGGTTTTCCGGGCTACTTCCTCATCGTGCAGGACTTCATTTGGGCGGCACGTAACCTGCTGGGCGTATCGGTAGGTCCGGGCCGTGGATCAGCAGCAGGATCTGCCGTTGCCTACTGTCTGGAGATTACACGTATCGACCCCATCAAATACGACCTGCTGTTTGAGCGTTTCCTCAACCCCGACCGTATCTCACTCCCCGATATCGACGTTGACTTCGATGATGATGGACGTGGTGAGGTGCTGCGTTGGGTAACCGAAAAATATGGTGCCGAGAAGGTGGCACATATCATCACCTACGGCACAATGGCTACAAAGATGGCCTTGAAGGATGTTGCACGCGTGCAGAAACTTCCGCTCGACCGCGCTAACTACCTCTGCAAGCTCATTCCGGATAAGTTGCCCGACAAGAAGCTGAATCTGACAAATGCAATTGAAGCAATCCCCGAACTACAGGAGGCCGAGACATCGCCCGATCCCGTATTGCGCGACACCATCAAGTATGCCAAGATGCTCGAGGGAAACGTACGCGGAACAGGTGTACACGCTTGTGGTACCATTATCTGCCGCGACCCGATTACCGATTGGGTGCCCGTGAGCACAGCCGACGACAAGGAAACGGGCGAGAAGTTGCTGGTCACACAGTATGAAGGTAGCGTGATTGAGGACACAGGCTTGATCAAGATGGACTTCCTCGGTCTGAAGACACTCTCCATCATTAAGGAGGCCGTAGCCAATGTCAAGCAGAGTCTGGGCATTGACATCGACATCGACACCATCTCCATCGAAGACCCCAAGACATACCAGCTCTACTGCGAGGGCAAGACCATCGGAACCTTCCAGTTTGAGTCGCCCGGTATGCAGAAATATCTACGCGAGCTGCAACCTTCTACCTTCGAGGACCTCATTGCCATGAATGCCCTGTATCGCCCGGGCCCAATGGACTATATCCCCGACTTCATTGCCCGTAAACATGGCCGCAAGCCCATCGAATACGATATCGCCTGCATGGAGAAGTACCTGAAGGACACCTACGGCATTACGGTATACCAAGAGCAGGTGATGTTGCTCTCGCGCCAGTTGGCCGACTTCACCCGCGGTGAGTCCGACGCCCTGCGTAAGGCGATGGGTAAGAAGAAAAAGGACATCGTAGACAAGATGAAGCCCAAGTTTATCGAAGGCGGAAAGAAGAATGGGCACGACCCCAAGATTCTGGATAAGATCTGGGGCGACTGGGAGAAGTTTGCTTCATACGCCTTCAACAAGAGCCATGCCACCTGTTACTCATGGGTAGCCTATCAGACCGCCTACCTCAAAGCCAACTACCCGCCACAATACATGGCCGCCAACCTTTCGCGTAACCTCTCGCGCATTGACGAAATCACCAAGCTCATGGACGAATGTAAAGCAATGGGCATCAACGTACTTGGCCCCGATGTGAACGAGAGCTACCTCAAATTCTCTGTCAACGCCAGGGGCGACATCCGTTTCGGACTTGGCGGTGTGAAGGGTGTAGGTGAAGGTGCCGTAGAAAGCATCATCAAGGAGCGCGAGACGAATGGCCCCTACAAGAGCATCTATGATTTTGTCGAGCGCGTCAACCTGCAGGCTTGCAACCGCAAGAACCTTGAATGCCTGGCATTGTCGGGCGCATTCGACTGCTTCCCCGAACTCAAGCGCGAGGAGTACTTTGCCGAGACGCCCAAGAAGGAGGGATTCCTTGATATCCTCATCCGCTATGGTGCCCGCGTGCAAACTGAACGCAGTTCGGCCATGAACTCGCTTTTCGGCATGGACAGCATGGCAGAGACCATCACCCAGCCCAAAGTTCCCGAAGAGGTCCCCGTATGGTCTACTATCGAGCGGCTTAACAAGGAGCGCGACCTCGTAGGTATCTACCTCTCGGCGCATCCGCTCGATGAATATCGAATCATCCTCGAGGATGTATGCTCGGTACACCTTGCCGACATCCAGGAGGTACTCGACAAGAAAGAGGAGCGCGACATCTCCATCGGCGGAGTGGTCACCAGCATCCGAAACGGATTCACGAAGAACAACAAACCCTTCGGCATCACCAAGATCGAGGACTTTACAGGAACCTATGAGGTCGCTCTTTTCGGCGATGATTGGATGCGTTGGAACAACTTCATGAAGGAGGATTATTTCCTATACATAAAGGGACGCATAGCACCGCGTAAATTCAGCCCCGACCTTTTCGAGCTGAGAGTAGGCTCGATAGAACTGCTCCCCGACGTCAAGGACACTCTGGTAGAAAGCATCACCATTGAGATTGACTTGGATGCGTTGAACGATGAGGTTATCAACGAACTCTCGACACTGCTGCTTAGCCATCCTGGTAAGGCAGACCTCTATTTCCGCATAAAAGACGGGGAAGGCACGCTCAATGCCGATCTAAAATCAAGAAGTTTGAAAGTATCCGTGCAAAAAGATTTGATAAATTACATAAAAAGTCACGACGGATTGGAGTACAAAGTAAATTAAATAGTATCTTTGCAAATACAAAAGAAGATAACAGAGAAGAAATACTAAAACTAAAAGAACTATGGCAGTACAAATCACAGACAGCAATTTTGAGGCATTGCTCGCAGAGGGCAAGCCCGTAGTAGTAGACTTTTGGGCCACATGGTGCGGTCCTTGCAAGAAGATCGCTCCCGATATCGAGGCACTCGCTGAGGAATACGAAGGCCGCGTCATCATCGGCAAGTGCGATGTAGACGACAACGACGAGCTCACATCAAAGTTCGGCGTACGCAACATCCCCACCGTCATCTTCCTCAAGAACGGAGAGGTAGTAGACAAGACTGTAGGCGCAGCTACCAAGGCTGCATTCGCAGAGAAGATCGAGGCACTGCTCTAAGAAGTCCCAAAACCACTAACACATAGAATCATGAACGACGAATTCCTCATGGATGACCTTGATGACGAAAAAACCGTCGAGTTTATCCGAAACTATTTACCCCAAGAACTCAAGGAGAAGTTCACCGACGATGACCTTTACTATATCCTCGACGTCATTGCCGACTTCTATTTCAGCAGCGGTTTGCTCGATGCCAAACCCGACGAAGACGGTTATGTAGAGATTGACACTGAAAAGATTGTCGATTACATCGTCAAGGAGGCCAAGAAAGACAAGATTGGAGAGTGGTTGCCCGAAGACATTGAGCTTGTAGTGCAGGCAGAGATGGAATATGGTAATAGCCTTGGACAGGTAGATTAAAAGATACTCGTTCTTATACAAGGAAAGGTTGGCAAATGCCAACCTTTCTTATTTTTCCGAATGAGTATATACAAACAAAAAAGAGACCCATGTAGGTCTCTTCATTATTGTGGGCGTTGACGGATTCGAACCGCCGACCCTCTGCTTGTAAGGCAGATGCTCTGAACCAGCTGAGCTAAACGCCCGAAAGGATAAGATCGCGTGCTCAAGAGTGAAGGCTTCAAGTTTTTTGTGGGCGTTGACGGATTCGAACCGCCGACCCTCTGCTTGTAAGGCAGATGCTCTGAACCAGCTGAGCTAAACGCCCGAACGCCTTCATTGTTCTCAAAAGCGGTGCAAAGGTACAGCTTTTTGAATTAACAACAAAACATTTCAGCAAATATTTTTCGTTTTTGGCTAATTTTTCTTCATTTCGGTCAATTCAGCCCCCATTTTATCGGCAAATACGGCATCGGTAAAAAAAATGAGGGGAGAGCAAAGCCCTCCCCATCCGATGCAAAGGTATCACGCAAGACGACACCCATGCCTTACATTGCTTCAATGATGACGCGTCGGTTGAACGATGCAGGATCAAGTGTGGCAACACCGCCCTTGCCTTCAATCGAAAGATTAGCCTTATTGACACCCATCTTCACCAGTTCATCGGCAATAGCCTGTGCACGGCTCAACGAAAGTTTCTGATTGTAGGCAGCATTACCCGTAGCACTGTCGGCATAACCCACAATATGCAACTTCGCATTCTTCTGCTTTGCCATATCAGCTATAGCCTTCAGATTGACCATCTCCTTCTTTGACGCCAACTTTGAAGAGTTCAGCGCAAAGAACACCGACTGAGGAGCAGTCACACAATCATTGACAACCTTCTCCTTCACCACCTCGCGAGGTTTCTGAGCCAGTTGGTTGCGCAGGTTACGGTTGACAGCCTGTTCCTGTACCAATGCGTCATTCAGAGCCGCAATCTCAGCCGCATTCATCATCACCAGAGAGCTGATGTCGGGCGTATTGTTCCAAGTATCACCACCTATATTATAGGTAATACCAGCCGTGAGAGAGAAGAGGTTGTCAAAGCCTCGCTTTTCACCCGGGACACCATCCATATCCCTGTCGGCCAACAATGCGCCCATCTCCACATTCACCCTCCACGAATCGTTCAAGCGGAATGTATTCAAAAGGCCCACATTGAAGCCAAAGGCATAGGTGTTTTGGTCAAATACCCTCACGCCGCCCATACCGATGTAGGGGATCATGTTGTACAGACGGGTTGAGTTATAGCCCATCACCATATTGGTCACATTCATCATCGCATCAATATGGAGATTCGCATAATTGTCCTTCTCACTATATCCTTGGAACTCATATCCATTATAAGCAAGACGCATACCGATACCAGGGGTAAACCATTTACCTACATAGGCCAGACCAGAGAAGGTAATACGGTCCTTGAACTCCTGCTTTCCCTCGGGATAGAGATACGAGAACTGCGCTCCGGCATTGAGCGAAATAAACCAGTTATCCCAGAAACTGTTCGTCTGCACGCTATACTTCGATACAGGCACCTCGGCCACTTCCACCACCTCAGTCATTTGAGCATGGGCCACAGACACAGAAAACAAGGCCGCAGCCGCCATCATACTAATTACTTTTTTCATACAATTGAATCTTTAAGTTATGTTTACAAAAAAGTCTCATGTATAGGAATAACACAAGAACGTATGATTTGTTTACAAGTGGCAAATATTAACGCATGGCTCTGCGGGCAAAACCACAAACCATGCAGACAAGAAAAGGGGACTCGCAATGCAAGTCCCCTCTATTCTGTTATGGAAGTTCCTATTAGAGAGCCTCGATGATAACACGACGGTTGTAAGAAGCGGGCTTAACCTCAGCTACGCCACCCTTACCTTCAACTACGATGTTCTCCTCAGCTACGCCCAATTTAACCAACTCCTTAGCAACGGCCTTAGCACGACGCTCAGAAAGTTGCTGGTTGTAAGCAGCAGAACCAGTAGCGCTATCAGCAAAACCTGTAACCTTCAGCTTAGCACCGTTGTTCTTAGCCATGTTAGCCAAAGACTCGAGGTTAAGGATTTCCTTCTTAGAAGCGATAGCAGAAGAGTTGAATGCGAAGAATACTGACTGGGGAGCAGCGAGTACTTCCTTAACAACCTTCTCCTTGATAACCTCTTTGGGCTTCTTAGCCAACTGCTCCTTCAAGTTCTTGTTCTCGTTCTGCTCTGCAGAGAGTGCCTCGTTCAAGCTGGCGAGCTGAGCAGCGTGCATAGCTGTAAGAGCAGCCATATCGGGAGAAGCATCGAAGCCACGACCACCGATATTCCATGTCAAGCCGAGAGCAGCACCTACCTGGATGTTCTTCTCAACATACTGCTTAGCGAAGAGCTCAAGATCCAAAGACAAAGCGTTGCAGAGACGGAATGTGCTCAAGTAACCTACAGTCCAGGGAGTCCAGCCCTTGTTGCCCCACATATAGCCAGCACCTACATAAGGAATAGCATTGTAAACGCGATCCTGCTTGTATCCGCAGAACATGTTGGTCAAGTTGAACATTGTCTCACCATAGAGAGCATAGCCATTGAACTGCTCGCCAGCCTCGTTCTTATAAGAGGGAAGGTGGCTCTGCAAACGAAGACCCAAACCAGGAGTAAACCACTTACCGAGTGAAACGGTGAAGTTAGGAGTCAATGTGTCGAACATGTCAACGCCATCATTAGTAACGGGCGATACCTGAACGCCACCACCAAGAGAAATGAACCAATTGCTCCAGAAGCTGTTGGTTTGAACGCTGTGTTTTCTTACAGGATAATCCTCAGTCTGAGCCATTGCGCATACAGACACTCCTGCAACTACCAAAGCCATCAAAAACTTTTTCATACTTTTACTTTTTTAGTTTAAGGAATAATAATTTATAAAATTTCAACTATTTCATTCGCATTGTGAAGTATACACTCCTTCACATAATCGTTGCAAATATAAATATATTATTTTATACCACAATATTTTATGTTAGAAAAAATAGCAAAAATTCACACTCCTTCACCTATTTGCCAAGTGCAATAAGCATTTTCGTTCTTCCATCGGCACCCGTCACACAGAATCACTTAAACCATTTTAAGATTTCATCCTCATCAATAATCACAAACACCTTCTTTCCATCGGGTGTGTATGTAGGCATTTCGCAGGCAAACAACTCATCAATCAGTTTGGACATCTCCTCCACCGTCAGCACCTGTCCGACCACGATAGCCGCCGAGCGTGCCATCGTAAGCGCCATCGTACGATGAATCTCCTCCTTCTGCACATCTCCCTTCTCAATAGCATCGACAAGGATGTGTTCAACCAACGCCGCCGGGTCAAGTCCCTCAATACCTACCGGTACACCCTGTATCGCAAACGAGCCGCCCCCCATATTGGAGATATCAAACCCCAAACCTACGAAGTCGTCGAGTAGCCCCTCCATCACCACCGCATGCTTCATCGGCAGCGTCAGCATTTCCGGAAAAAGCAATCCCTGCGATGCGCTGTGATGTTCGCCCAACTGCGCCAGATAGCGCTGGTAAAGCACACGCACATGTGCCCGATGCTGGTCGACCATCATCAGGCCCGACTTCATGGAGGTGACGATATAGCGTCCCTTAAACTGATAATAATCGGTATTCCTCTCCTGCGGCGCAGGGGTTATCAACACATCCGACTCCATCTCAGCCATAGACGGCTCTCTGCAAGTCGACGTCCCGTTCCACAGCAGGTCATCCATCGGTGTCGTGTCCTCAAACCGAATCTCACGTCCTACGGAACCGCCATCAACCCCCTTGTACAATTCCTCCCAGCTGAACGAGGGACGCTGATAAGCCGGGGCCTCCTGTTGTTTGAACGGGTTATAGCTTCCATCCACCGTAGGCTTGGGAGGCAACGGCATTGAGTCCATCGGAGCCACCGGAATATCAGGACAGTCGGCCACATCAAAATCGATCGAAGGAGCCATGTTGCTACGCCCCAATACCTCACGCACCGAAGCCATCAGAATCTGCCAGATAGCCTGCTCGTCCTCAAACTTGATCTCCGTCTTTGTCGGATGGATATTTACATCAATTCGGGAGGGGTCCACCGTAAAATAGAGGAAATAGGGCACCTGTTCGCCCGTTGGTATCAAATGGGCATATGCCTCCATCACAGCCTTATGGAAATAGGGGTGGCGCATATAACGTCCGTTGACGAAGAAGAAGCAGTGCGCCCCCTTCTTGCGTGCACTCTCCGGAACACCCACACATCCCTCCACCTTCACGAGCGTCGTGTCTACCTCTATTGACAACAATTCCTGTCCCAACTTCTTACCGAACAGATGCTGTATACGTTGGCGCAACGTTGCCTGCGGCACATTGACCAGTTCCACATCGTTATGGTAGAGCATGAAAGCAATCTCCGGATGCACCAGAGCTACGCGTTCCAGTTCGCTCATCACATTATTCAACTCCGTCTGATTCGATTTCAGGAATTTGCGTCGGGCGGGCACATTGAAAAAGAGATTCTTCACCTGGAAGTTCGTTCCTACGGGACACATCTCCACCTCTTGCGATTCAATCCTCGAACCGGCAATATGAATCACCGTACCCAACTCGTCTTCGGCACGTCGGGTGCGCAACTCCACCTGCGCCACCGCAGCAATAGAGGCCAATGCCTCGCCACGAAAGCCGAAAGTATGCAATGCAAAGAGGTCATCCGGATTACTGATCTTTGAGGTCGCATGACGTTCGAACGACATACGTGCATCAGTATCAGACATACCCATGCCATTGTCGATCACCTGTATATTTGTGCGCCCCGCATCGGTCAGGCGCACCTGTATCATGGTAGCTCCGGCATCGACAGAGTTTTCCACCAATTCCTTCACCACCGAGGCCGGGCGCTGTATCACCTCACCGGCCGCTATCTGATTTGCCACCGAGTCGGGCAGCAGATGAATCAAGTCCACTCCTGCCATAACATTATCTGAGCAAGACATACAAAATCATACCCAGCAAAGCCAAGATAAGAATCAATCGCTTGGTCGGCACGGGCGCATCATTCTCCTGTTTGCGTTTCACATGCGTGGTCTGCTCCACAATCTTTCCACGGATACGCTCTTCGGCCGTTGCCTCCTTTTCAGGCAACATTCCCAATTCGCGCTTTGCGCGCTCCTCCATCTCTCTCAGTCTCTCCTTACGTTCATCAACATATATATACTGATGCTGAAAACCTCTAGGCTTTCGTTGATTGAATATTCCCATATCGTATTATTCTTTCTTTTCCGTATCCATCAATCCTTTCAGTGAGGGCAATGGCACCTCACGGCGTGCAGTCGTCTTCAGTTTCTGATCCTCCTCCTTGCCACGCCATATCATAATATCATATTTACTCATCGGACGCAACTTGTTGAGCCATGCAAAGTTGCTCAATTTATCCTTTCCTGGCGGAACTTGCGTGATAGGATAGAACACTCCGTTGGACTGCTCCCGAATAAAGAGTTTGTCCACCTGACGCTCCTTCATGTATGCCGTCAGATAGCTGCACTCCGTCGTGTTCATACCGAAAGCAATGCTGTCGCCGGCTTCGCTATAGTAGTACACGACCATCACATTGCCTATCACGTCAGACTTATCAATGTTTCCATTCACAAAATAGGCCTTTACCTCACGGCCACTAATCTGGTTGTAGTGTTCCTCCCCTACCTTCTCAACTATCAGTGCCTGGTTCTCCACATGCGCCCACTCCACAGTAGTATCATTCATATATACACGGATAACCTCACCGAGAATCTGTTGGGGTCCGTTCCACACCACAGGGTCATAATACATCGTCATGCATGAGTCGAGTGCGTTGAACTCCATCGAGTCGCACACTGCCTGCACATCGTCACGATAGATACGCACCTTATGGAAAGCCTGCACGATACGATACACCGAATCGGTATCGGGAAAGCGGGTGAGCAGACGCAACGTGTCGCCATGCACATACATGCTATCCCCTTGCGAATAATCGATCGCCACCGCCTTACGTGTAGCATAAGCCGAGTCGGCATGCTCGTCGTAGAAAACATAATCTCCAGTCAGGCGCATCTTGTTGGCATAGTCATCCATCACCACATTATCAAACACCTCACCATAGCCCTCATTGCGGTCATAGTACAAGCTGTCACCCACTACACGCTTCTCTCCGCTCGTGAGCACCGAGCGATTCAGCAGTTCGGCATGCTCATCAGCCGTATAGTAGCGTCCTAAGGTCGAGTATATGTTGTTGCTGTCACTATCGATATTCGACGGGCCCACGATGGTGGCAATCTGCGTCTTCGTATTGTACAGCAGCGTATCCGACGTGAGCACAAAGTTCGGGTTGGTGAGTGTCACCTCATAGTTGAATATGGCATCGTTCGTCTGCGTGTCATATTCACCCCACTCCGACGTAAGCACATTGAGCGTATCCTCCACCGTACCCCAGTTGAAATAATATCCCAGGTTGATGGTACGGTCATAGTTCAGACTATCCGTCGTGAGCGTCATCTCGTTATCGATCATCACCACATTCTCGCGTATCTTGGCCAGCATCTCATCACCGTTATAGTGCAATCGGTCACCATAGAGCAGCAAGGTATCACCTTGGTTCATTCGTACGTTTCCATACGCATCAAGCGAGTTCGACTGCTCGTAGAAAAGCGCCGAGTCGCAATACATATACATGCTGTCGTGGCGGAACACCACATCCCCCACAAGAATCTGCGCATCCGCATTGATCATCTGGTTATATCGTGTTTCGTCCGCATGAAGCAGATACACGAACCGTTCCTTCGTCGAGTCCGCGGGTTCAGCCCGCAGCGTGTCGCTATAGGCCACAGCGTTGCCCGCCCCCATGTTGCGCCGTCTCACACGACTTGCCGTAGAGTCTACCGCTGCCTCCTTCGCCTTCGCCGTCTGCAAGGGCACCGCCAATTCCAGCGGAGCATCCTGCCTACGCGGTGCCAGTTCCTGCGACATAGGCCGTTGCGTGACCACCTCACGACGCCCCATCCTTGTCGTATCGACCTTCAGCTCTTTCAGTTCCACACGCTGCGGTCCGGCGGTCTGCAATGTTTTCTGCGCCACCGACGTGCAGCACATGCCGGCCGCCATCAAGCAGACCAGCATCCATCTACGCCAATGCATACCTATTGCCCTTTTCGCTATCAATGCCGATTAGTTTTGTCCCCAACCAGGATATTGGAATTCGCCGTCGCGCCAATTCTCATTGATGCGCACATAGGTAGTTTTCTGTTTCTCCTTGATCCATGCCTCCAGCTTCTCTTGACGCATTTTGCCCGCTATCACCTCCTTGATGACCTGGAAGTCCTCGGTGGGTGTTGCCTTGTGTCCTTCGATACGTGATTTCAGTTTCACGATTGCACAAATATCCTTACCCGTCTTGGGGTCCTTCATCATGAAAGGTTCCGACACCTCGCCTACCGGCATCTCATACACCACCTTAGCCACCTCTTGAGGCAGGTCCTGCAGTTCGAAACGCGACGACAGGTTCATTTCATTACTCATAAGACCAAAGTTCTTGCGTGTATTCTTGTCGGCAGAGAAGGCCACCGCATCGTTGAACGAGATCTTGCCTCCGCGTATCTCGCCAGCCAGCGAGTCGAGATACTCCATCGAGGCGTTGAGACTCTCCATGGGTACCTCCGGCTTGCGCAAGATATGGCGTGCTCTCACGCGGTCGCCACGCTTCTCGATAAGCTGTATGATATGGAATCCAAACTCCGTTTCCACAATCTTCGACACCTTGTTGGGCTCCGTCATATTAAAAGCCACTGCCGAAAACTCAGGCACCATCTCACCGCGACCGAACGTACCGAGTTCGCCACCGCGACGGGCCGACTCAGGGTCCTGCGAATAGAACACGGCAAGCGTTGAGAACTGTGCCTCGCCGCTATTCACACGCTCAGTATAGTCGCGCAGCTCCGCCTTCACACGCTCAATCTCCTCTTGCGGAATCTCGGGCTGCTGCGTGATGATCTGCACCTCCACCTGGGTAGGCACAAAGGGAATCTCCTCGCTACTCATCTCGGCATATCCCTTGCGCACCTCCGAGGGGGTGAGTTTCACACTGCCGAACAGCTGCTCCTGCATCTTCTCCACAATCATGCGGTCGCGCATCGTCTCGCGCAGCTCCTCTCTGATCTGCGTCGACGTCTTGTTGAAATACTCCTCCATCTTCTCGCGCGAACCATACTCGCTGATGCGCATATTCATCTCACGCTCCACGCTGTTGAGCACCTCCTGATCGGTGACCTCCACACTGTCGATTACCGCCTGGTGCAGGAAGAGTTTCTGGATAGCCAACTGCTCCGGAATGATGGTATAGGGATTTCCCTCCATCTTCTGTCCCGACATCATGAAATAGAGTCGGGCCTGCTCCACGTCGGATTTCAATATAGCCTCATCACCAACAATCCATACCACCTCATCGATGACATTATCCTGCGACACGGCCGGCACCACCATCAGCATGGCGCAGAGCGCAGCCCATAGTTTACACTGTCTCATATTCTTAATAATATATTATTCTGCCCCTTTCCAGAGCCTGATTATACAATTCACCTTTCACCTTCTGCATGAACTCCACCCGATGTGCGTTCGACAGCAGGTCGACAATCTCATAGCGGGCCAAGTCGTATGGTTTCACTTCACCCTTGAGCTTGTACTCCTCCACATGCAGCAGATAGCAATACTCCTCATCTTCGGCCTCGATGTTGCACTGCTTGTCGAAGTTGCCGCTCAACTCCTCCAGATTAACAATCACCTTACCCTCCAGTTCGGAGATGGGCACCCACTGGTCGTAAAAGTACTCATAAATCACCGCATGGCGGAAGGCATACTTATCCAGTTTCTCCAGCGTCTCCTCCGAGTTGTCCTTATACCACTGCTTCAAGTTCTTCAAGTCGGGAGAACCCACGGGCACCTTCACGAACACCCCTTTCACCATAGCCTCGTCCAGCACGAAGAATTCCTTATGTTCTTCATAGTAGCGCTGCAGAGCCTCCTCGGGGAGCGACTCACTCATCTGCTGCTGTTGCAACAGCTTCTCATAGTCGTTCAGTATGAGCGAGCGGCGATACTCCTCCACCAACCGTGCAATGCGTTCATTGTCCATCACGTTACGCTCGGCCTGCTTGTACAACGCCTGCTCCTCGGCCCACTTGCGCAAGTAATCCTTCACAAAGGCCGCACTGTCGGCCGGGGTCAAGCCGAAGGGCAACACCTTGTCCACATCCTCGGCATAGAGATATTGGTCCTCCACCTGCACAAGCGGAGTCTTTCCACCATGCTCAGTCGGTTCCTGGCAGGCAACCATAGCCAGCACGCCCACCAGCATCCATGCCACAAGAGGCATGCCCTGTCTGCAATATCCCATCTCCTTCACCTGTTGTTTAATGCTTGTTTACCGTCTCCAATGCCTCCGGATACAATGTCACGCTATATCGTTTACGTAACTCCTTCACCCACAACTGCTCCAACAGATTCTGATAGTCAGCCGTCACAGGTCCGCGCACATCCTCATAGCTATCAGGCCCCTTCTTCTGCAACTTGCCAATTACACCCGTCACGGGGAATCCGGCCACTGTATCGGGGCGCTCGCCCTGCTCAAATGCATAGTAGTCGGCATATACGTTCTGCGTTGCCTTGAAGGGTCCGCGCACCATCTTCACCTGCAGCAGCGAGTCGCTGTTGAAGGCCTCACGAATCACCTTCACCCACTCCTTCTGCGGCTGCTTCTTCACCAGTTTCTGCACCTGTTTCAGCACATCGTCCGATACACAGTGCACCACGAGACCACGGTATACGGGTTCATCGTAGTTATAGTTCTTCTTGTTCTTCTTGAAGTATTTCTCCAGTCCCTCGGTATCCTCGGCAGCCTTGTTCCATACCTCGCGTGTACTGATTTCATAGAGCAGCGAGCCCTCGTAGAACTCCTTCATCAGGAAGCCGAATTCAGGATACTTGGCATCCAATTCCATCTCGGCCTTGGCCAACGCCTCCTCGGGAGTCACGTTGCCTCCCATCTGAGCAGCCAGCTTCTGCCCCATCGAGCGCTTGGCATGCGCACGTATACCGCGTTGCTCCAAGAACTGGATAATCGAGGCACGATGGAATTCGTAGGGTTCAAACGGCTTGCGCTCGCTCATATAGATCACGTGGTAACCTACGGGCGACAACACGGGTCTGCTCATCTCGCCGGGCTGCAAGGCCAAGGCAGCCACCTCAAACTCCTTGAGCAGCTGTCCGCGCGTGAGCCAGGGAAGCATACCTCCCTCACGTGCCGTACCCGGATCTTCAGAGTGCTTCTTCGCCATCTCGGCAAAGTCGGCCCCAGCCTGCAGTGCCGCATAGATAGAGTCGATGCGCTGCTTCGCCTGCGCCTGCTCCATGGGAGTAGCCTGCTGTGTCAAGCGCACCAAGATGTGAGCCGCCTTAAACTGTCCGTCAGGACCTATACGCTCGGCCGTCTGCTGATAGGTGTTGCGTGCCTCCTTCTCAATGAAGTCATTGTCCACCAAGTACTCCTCGGCCTGTTGTGCACGATAATCGGCCACCTCCTTCTTGAAGGCCTCCATGGTGTCAAGCTGCGCATCCAATGCGGCAGCCACCTTCAGTTTGTAGTTGACAAACAGCTCCACATACTCGTCGAGCGACTTCTTGTCCACCACCAGGTCGGTATTGTTCTTGTTGAACGAGTACTCAAACTCCGAACGGGTCACGTCCACTCCATTAACCGTCATCACCACGGGATCATCGGTCTGAGCGCCCACAGTTTGCAAGGCCACCAAGGCACAAAGCAAAGATATCAGTTTTTTCATATATACAATATTATTTGTTTACTACATTATCGTGCAAAAATAGTGAAAAAGCCAGACAACAGCTTCCCATTTCACAAAATTTATTATACCCGTCTCCTATTTTCCACATTTATTAACATTTGCCTCACCGGCTTTACCACCTTTGCCACCACGGCGGTTCTTCCCGCCATGATTGCCTCCACGGCCACGACCACGATTCTTGCCACCTTTACCACGTCCTTTTCCGCCCTTGCCGCCACTCTTCTTGGGTTCATAGGCAGGCGCCTCGCCCAACTCTTCGGGTACGGGGAGCTTGAACACGTCGCGCTCGATAAACTCCTCGATGGCAGCGAAGCGCGACTGGTCATCCACCGACACAAAGGTGATGGCACAGCCCTCGGCACCGGCACGTGCCGTACGACCGATACGGTGCACATAATCCTCACAGTCGCGGGGCACATCGTAGTTGATTACCAAGCGTATGTCGTCAATGTCGATACCGCGCGACACGATGTCGGTAGCCACGAGGATATCGATGCGTCCGCTCTTGAACTCACGCATCACGGCATCGCGCTGCGCCTGGTCAAGGTCGCTATGCATCTCGCCCACATTGAGCTTCATGCGACGGAAAGCGGCCGTCACCTCCTTCACTTTGAGCTTCGATGAGGAGAACACGATCACGCGCTCGGGCTTCGTGTCGCGGAACAGACTCTTGATGATACCCATCTTCTGCACCTCGTAGCACACATAGGCCGTCTGCACAATCTTCTCGGCCGGCTTGCTCACGGCCAGCTTCACCTCCACGGGGTTACGCAGGATGGTAGCCGCCAGTTTCTGTATCTTGTCGGGCATGGTAGCCGAGAACATGATGGTCTGCCGGTTCTCGGGCAGCTGCTTCACAATCTGCATGATGTCGTCGTAGAAACCCATGTCGAGCATGCGGTCGGCCTCATCGAGGATGAAGAACGAGGTGCGCGACAGGTCCACATTGCCCAACGAGATGTGACTGATGAGGCGGCCCGGCGTAGCAATCACCACATCGGCACCCAGTGCGAGTCCGCGGCGCTCCTGCTCATAGCGTATGCCATCGTTGCCACCATATACTGCCACGCTGCTCACCGGCACGTAGTAGGAGAATCCCTCCATAGCCTGGTCAATCTGCTGGGCCAGTTCGCGGGTGGGCGACATGATGACACAGTTGATGGCATCCGTAGGGAAGCCACCATCGCTCAGCATGCTCAGTATGGGCAGCAGGTAAGCCGCCGTCTTGCCCGTGCCCGTCTGCGCCACGCCAATAAGGTCGTGTCCCTCGAGCAGGGGCGGTATGGTATGTTCCTGAATGGGCGTACAGGTGGTAAAATTCATTGCGTCGAGTGCGTCGAGCACGTTGTCGTGTAGGTCGAGATCGTAAAAGTCCATTTCTTTTTATGAGGCCCCACCTAAATCCTCCCCAGGGGGAGGACTTGTGGAACAGTGGTTTTTGAGTAGTTTTTATATTTTTTTGTTCAGTTCAATCTTTGTTACCTCCCCTTGGGGAGGCTAGGAGGGGCCTCACTTCGGCGCCTTCCAATAGAGGTATATACCAATGATGAGGAAGACAATATTGGGTATCCACACAGCAATCACGGGCGGCATGTTGCCATTGACCGCGAAGGTGGACGAGATGGTTTGGAACACGATGTATCCGAAGCTCAGTCCGATACCTATACCGAGGTTCAGTCCCATGCCACCCTTCACCTTCCTGGCCGAGAGCGACACGCCGATGAGCGTGAGGATGAAGGCGGCAAACGAGGTAGCTATGCGCTTGTGATACTCCAGTTCAAACTCCTTGATGTTGGCGATGCCTCGGCGCCGCTGCTTGCTGATATACTGCTTCAGCTCGGGCGAGGTGAGCGTCTCCTGCTGGTTCTTGGTGATGAGCAGATCGTAGGGCTCCACCTGCACGATGGTGTCCATCTGCAGACCGCTGGTGATCACCTCGCACGAGTCGGTAATGATGCGGTGCTGCCAGTTCTTCGCCTTCCAGCGGTGCGGGTTAGCCTCATCGCCCTGATACACCAGCGTGCGTGCCGTGAAGTGCGACTTCATCGAGTTACCCTCGAAGCGGTCCAGCGAGAACCGGTAAGCCGTGTTGTTGCTGCTCTCAAAGCGCTCGATGTAGGCAATCACACCCGGTTCCACCTCCATCTGAATGTTGCGCGCATTCTCCACCTTCTTCTTTTTCTTGTAGGTATTCTCAAACTCGAGCCTCACCACATTGCCCTTGGGGATGACATAGGCACCCAGTCCGTAGGTAAGCACCGCAATGAGCAGTGCCGACAGCATGTAGGGCCTCATCAGGCGATGCAGACTCGTACCGGTAGAGAACATGGCTATGATTTCGGAGTTCTCGGCCAGTTTCGAGGTAAAGAATATCACCGCGATGAATACGAAGAGCGGACTGAAGAGATTCGAGAAGTAGGGGATGAAGTTCAGGTAATAGTCAAAGATGATGGCCCTCCACGGAGCCTCGTTGGCCACAAACTTGTCGATATGTTCGTTGTAGTCAAACACCACAGCGATAGAGATAATCAGAGCGATAGAGAAAAAGTAATGGCCGAGGAACTTCGTGATGATGTACCTGTCGAGCCTTTTTAGAAATTTACCTTTCATCTGCTTCTTCATATCTACTTTTATTTCAAGGTGCAAAATTAGTGCAAGGCGAACGGAAAACCAAATTTATTTGAGTTTTCCTGAGCCGCAGCCTAATTTCAAGCTGCGTAGCAGATTAAAGATACGAATAAGCGAGTAAAATACCAATCTATCCCATCTTTCCCGCTTTCAGTTCCTTCTCAAGAAAGTCATACACATATCGTGGGCTTTGATAGAACAGATGCGTGTTGTCATTTTGCAACCGCTGGTAAGTGTCAGAGTTCAGCACGGCAGAGAGCGCTTGCTCCATTGTAAGATCAGGATTGTCATCCATCAATAATACGGCAAGGTTCTTTGTCATATCCAATTTCATTTGCTCTTGTATGCTCATAGCCGTTTCAATAATTTAATAGCCGCTTCCGTTCCGAAAAAAAACACAATATGTTGAGTTGCTCCATTTGAACCTCATCCACCTCGAAGGCTAATACTGTGGGCTCGCCCTCCTCCAACTGGTCAACCTTTATCTTGGCCATGGCCAATGCTTGGTCATAGTCGGCAGACAAATAAAAACCTCGTCCAAAGTCTTTGTTGGGCTTAGACTTTGTCAAGTCTATGGCATCGAAAGCCATGTTCGTTCCATGATATAAAATCATAGCAGTGCTCCTCCTTTCCTATGGCAATAGTCGCTAATATCGCTAATCATCGATTGAAATGATTGTGTATGCACATAGTCGTAGTGGCGATCAATAAAGTCGATGCCTTTGTAACGAGTCAGGTAGTTGAACGCCTGCTTCATCGTCAAGCCAAATTTTCGTCCGAACTCCGAGACGAAAATCAGTGTCCATTCTATTTTATCGGCATTACTATACATAACATCAAAGATTTACCTTGTAAAGGTAGTACAAAATTTCTATTAAGCGAAAATAATATGGATTTATTTACATTTTTTGAGACATTGTACCAGTTTCTATATCCACTCCTCCAACCCAGCAGTCAGTTTAGCGACAAAGACACACATTAAAGCCTTATCGCGTTTAACAAGGGGAAATTATCCGTACAAACTGAAAAACATTTTTCTATAGTTCAAAATTTCCCTGTCACCGCGGCAGGGCAGACGCATCAGAATTTCCACTCCTCATCTAACATCTGCGCCAACACTTTATTGTCCCATCCAGCCGCCTTTCTTTTTGCCTTGAGACTTCCTTTTTTCGAAGAATTCTTCAGCACCATCAGGGAAATCTTGTTCAGCAAAGAAAAATTCGCTGCTGCATTCTTTGTCTTGCGTGT
>JAZRDT010000127.1:0-6510 GCA_045660385.1 Bacteroidaceae bacterium
TGAACCCATAGCGATGATAACGCACTCGGCATCCTCAGCACCATAGTAATCGAAGAGGCCATATTTGCGGCCAGTAATCTCTGAAATCTTCTCCATATATTCTTCTACTACAGCAGGTACGTTAGCGTAGTAGTTGTTGCAACTCTCGCGGTGAGCGAAGAAGGTGTCGGGGTTCTCGGCCATACCACGTGCCACGGGGTGCTCGGGAGTGAGTGCGCGGCTGCGGAACTCGGCGAGTGCCTTCTGGTCAACGAGCGGAGCGAGGTCTTCGTTCTCGAGCATCTCGATCTTCTGAATCTCGTGTGAGGTACGGAAGCCGTCGAAGAAGTTCACGAAGGGCACACGGCTCTTGATGGTAGCGAGGTGAGCCACACCAGCGAGGTCCATAACTTCCTGTACAGAACCCTCGGCCAACATAGCGAAGCCTGTCTGACGGGTCGACATCACATCCTGATGGTCACCGAAGATACACAATGCGTGTGAAGCCAATGTACGTGCCGAAACGTGGAATACGCAAGGCAGGAACTCACCAGCGATCTTGTACATGTTGGGGATCATCAGCAAGAGACCTTGCGAAGCGGTGTATGTAGTGGTCAGTGCACCAGCTTGGAGTGAACCGTGTACGGCACCCGCGGCACCGCCCTCAGACTGCATTTCCTGTACGAGTACTGTCTCGCCGAAGATATTCTTACGGCCCTGAGCTGCCCACTCGTCGACATACTCAGCCATTGTAGATGACGGGGTGATAGGATAGATAGCCGCTACCTCAGAGAACATATACGAGATATGTGCAGCTGCCTGGTTACCGTCACAGGTGATAAACTTTTTTTGTTTAGCCATAGTCTTATTTATTTACTATTTAGTGATTTCTCGTTTAATCCTAATACCTATTTATATATACGAGCTCGGTCATCTTAGTATAAGAAACCGAAAAGCCACATTGGGATTTCATTACCACGTCCCAATTCGCGTCTATGCATAACGTAGTACATGTCGGGATGGTTCTTGAAGCGTGCGCCATCAGTACATACACGAATGGGAATATTTCCGTCCACAAGGAACGACATACCCTTTCCGCCCTTGTTCACCAGATGATCCTTCCACAGTGAATTTGCCATAAAGGTTTCAAGCACATCCTGCGCCTCCACCTTTACCGGATAGATGCTATATACAAGGTTCGTATTGTGCAGCATTATCTTTGCTGGCTTCTTGGGGAACGAATCACCCGGATTATACACCATATTGATAAGGCGTGCATCAGCCAAATACTTAATATAGTTCATTACCGTAGCACGTGAGGTCTGTATCGCTGCAGCCAACTTGCTTACATTGGGAGCTGTAGGGCCATCTACAGCCAATAGGTAGAGAAGTTTCTTTATCTTTGCCAAATATTTCAATTCAATCTGCTGCACAATAAGAATATCCACCTCGGTCATCGTATTCATTGTCTTCAACAGATTCTCCGAGAAA
This sequence comes from Bacteroidaceae bacterium, assembly GCA_045660385.1. Classification (GTDB taxonomy): domain Bacteria; phylum Bacteroidota; class Bacteroidia; order Bacteroidales; family Bacteroidaceae; genus UBA1189. Next base: position 1,471 of record JAZRDT010000127.1, read on the forward strand.
TTACGTTTCTCTAGGAAGAAGGGGTAGAAGCCATGATGAAGATAGTCCTGAAAATAGTCAAGCGGTCTCACCTTCGGCAGGATAGTACGTGCTATCTGCTCATGATTGGTCAAGATTTCTTGCAACGTATAAGCCGGGAACTTGTAGCCAGTCTTCAGATTGATAAATTCACGGAACGAGAGTCCACGCAAGTTATAAGGCTTAGCAATACCATTCAACTCGGGATTCTCCTCTTTCAGACGCATTACTGATGTACCAGTAAAGACAATCTTCAATTGCGGGAAACGGTCATAACACTCGCGCAACTGCTGACTCCAATTGGGAATCTTAAACACCTGGTCAATGAGCAGCACCTTACCTCCACGGCGGATAAACTCCTCAGCAAATTCAACAAGGCTCTTCCCTTGGAAATAAAAATTGTTCATGTTCACATACAGGCACGAGCGGTCGTAACGGAAACGCTCTTGCGCATATTGTATGAGAAACGTAGTTTTACCCACACCACGTGTACCCTTGATGCCGATAAGACGATCGTTCCAATCAATCTCATCCATCAAGTCACGGCGCACTGCTGCGTCGGTATGTGCTAATAGATATTCGTGTGTTTTATAGAAAGCCTCCATATTAAGGGCCAATTTTATATTTTCCGACAAAGTTACAATTTATATTTGATATTTTGCAAACCAAACATTACAATTTTATTTTACCATGCTATTTTTTTCGTATCTTCGCATCATGAAACAAATATTATTGTTCAACCCCGAGCATGACCTCGCCCTTGCCAATGGCGATTGCCACTTCATTGCCCCTCGCAATATTCGCGAAATGGCTCATGACTTGGCCGATATTATGGAGGCTATTCTCCCATCTTCCGATTCCGAATCGTCCTTTATCTCCCCTCTCGCATCCGCTCACCCCGTTCCCTGGGGCTGGGACCCTGCAGTCGTTGAGCAATTCAAAAGAATGGGCATCACCGCACAAGAATTACCAACCGACGATGCCCTCGCTGCTCTTAGCCGCCGATCAGAACGTATCACCGCACACCAGATACTATGCAACTTCCGTAAAGCACACACTGACAACGCCTTTATTGGAGAAAGCCTCGTCGCACGCACTTTCGACGAGATTGCCGATTTCGCCGAGCGGCACCAACACATACTGCTTAAAGCCCCCCTTTCAGGAAGCGGTAAAGGATTGCGACACGTAAACTTCAACGATAACGATAACGATGACGATAACAAAAAGCCAAAAGAATTGTCGCAAAGTTCATCAGAACTTATTAAAAAGAACTGTCCCTCTAAGATAGGGGGACGAGCGGAGCGCAATAAAATGGAGCAGAGCGGAGGGGGTATGTCGCCATCTTCATCCGCGTCGGCGTTAAAAAAAGTAGAGTCCTGGGCCAATGCCCTTATCCGCCGTCACGGATACCTCACCGCCGAGCCCTATTATAATAAGGTACAAGATTTCGCCATGGAGTTCATCGCCGATGCCACAGGATGCCACTTTATCGGCTACTCCTACTTCATCACCGACGGGCATGGCCGCTACATTGCAAGTCGACTCATGAGCGATGCGAAAGCCGAAGATCTTCTGTGCACATACGTCCCTCGCAAAGCATTACATAAGATACGCCAATGGATGATTCTCCATCATACAGACATCATCCCAAGCAAATGGGACACCACACGCCATCCCCTACCCTTTGGCATCGACATGATGATTGTTCGTGAGAGTCAACAGTCAACAGTCAACAGTCTACAGTCCATGGTCAACCATCCCGATGGTAATTCAGAATTCAGAATTCAGAATTCAAAATTCACTATTCATCCTTGCGTAGAGATTAATCTCCGTATGAATATGGGCATCATCGCCCATGAGATCTACCGCCATCACCTCACACCTGACGCCGAAGGCATGTTCCGCATCGCCCGTTTCCCCGACAATGCCTCCTTGCGCGCCTTCCACGACGAACAAACATCACTCCACCCCACCACCTATCGCAACAACCGCTTAGCAAGCGGATACAAAGCAATAACGCCTATCAATGCTGGAACCACACACCTTGCCTATATCATCACTCTATATACTCAGTAGGTATAACATCATAGTCCAATCTTGCACCAGAAAGAGAGAAAAGAGATAGACATTATACAAAGATACGCGAGCTTGTTGCTCGCGTATCCTTGTATATGCACATCACACATTCATTCCTTTCTTCTTATCTCATCAATGGCGACAAGTCTCTACAGCTCCACCCTACGTCCATTGATATCAAGGAGTATAGAACTCTCCGTATGCCATAGTTCAACTTCAAAGAGCGTTGGCGACACCATAGACACATCCTCATACTGAGCGGGGATTATCACCTTTCCTGTTTCGCGATGCATCACCCCTCGATTGCTTCCTACCCAGTAGACTGAAAAATCGGACAACACGTCCGCCTCGGTTTTCACATACGCACTTCCTTCATCACAATTTATCATCATAGGCTCAATCTGTTTCGTATAGTAGAGGCCACTACATCCATCGATTACATACGGATTCACTATTGTGCCATCAAATAGAGTCTGCTGCTTCACACTTCCCTTTGTCAGCATCACCCCGTCTGCTTCGTTCGTGAGAATCTCTATCATATCATATTCGACAGGGAAGATAAATTGCAAGTTCTCATCTATCATTCCATATTTCTCCCCCTCCTTCACGATACGATACTTATTAAAATACAGGTTCCAGATACAGTCATACTTCGGTTCCATCACCCAATTGCCCTCTTTGTCTATCACTCCACAAGCGCCACGTTCATCCGTCATCACGCAATAACCGTTATGAAAGAGATAGTCTATCGGATACTCCTTGCGATAGTCATACCTAAAAGGTATCACTACCTGGTTATCCTTGTTGACAAACCCTATCTTCCCCGACTCATTCACCACAGCCGCCAGCCCTTCCGAGAACACCCATGCCTTCTTGTATTGTGCAGGTATTACCACATACCCCGTATTGGCATTGAGGAATCCGCGCACTCCATCCTTGAAGAACACCGTGAGCGAATCCCCCTTGATAGGCTCCACCACCTTATCCAATCCCTTGAGCGTTATCTTGTCAAGCTGACGGTTATACACCTTATACTCTCGCTGACTGTAATAGTGCCTTACCATTACATTGTCTGACAAGAATGCGTCATTATAATAACTGGTGTAATCTTCATACCAAGCCCAGCCCAACACCACACCGAAGAGTGCCACAGATGCAACTGCCAAGCCCAACAGGCCCTTCCATACAATTTTAAAAAACTTTTTCATTACTTTCATTATTATTAGTTAAACATAAAAAGCCCTAAATGCGTTCTACTACATTATGGCTATGACAAGGGAATTTCAACAATATCAATGACCACCTTACTCATAGTATTATATTATGATGTACATTTATCTGTATACAATTGACAGGATCTGCCGATATTAGCAGGTTTCATCAAGACATAGCGTTCGAACCATTGTTTGCCTTCGGGCGTACCTTGTGGCATACATAGGCTGGTGGTAAGCATACAGCCAGTAGACAAATCGTCGGCAAGAGCAAGGATGATCTCCGAAAGTTCGAGAGTATCCTTGTCGATAAGTTCGGGATGATTGGTAGCCGCCAATACATAGATTCCCCGCTCGTTGGCCTTATTGAGCATGCACAGGAACTCGTTTACTTCCCCATTGTAAGACTGACTGGTTTCATTACCCGTGCGCTTGGGAACCATCGCATCAAACTCGTCAAAGAACATCAATGTGGGGGCCTTTTTTTCGGCCTCACGAAACAATTCGCCTATCTTCTGCTGAGTACCATGTATCCAGGTACAGGCAAGGTCATCGGGAACGATCTTCATGAAATGTATACCCAATTCTTCTGCAATCTTCTCTGCAAAAAATGTTTTGCCACAACCTGCAGGACCATAAAAGAGGAGGCTCGGAGGCTTGATGCCATAAGCCTCAGCACAATCCCGATTTCGGAGCACATTGATAAATCCCTCGATGACCAGTTCCTTCAACTGGTTCATTCCTGCCACATCTGCAAAACCCGTTCCCTGATGTTTGGGCAACGCATGTATTCCGTTGCTCTCCTTTGCTGCTTCCTTCTGGTTCTTTACAGCATCGTCCTGACACTTATTGTTCCCAAAACGCTGGAGCCATTCTTTTTCGGGTGTTGTTGTATTCATAGTAACTCTTATCCTTTATTCTTGTTCCTTTATAAGGATAGAGTGCTAACGAGTACATTATCTATCTTCGAAGTACATCTACTGCAACAAATTTCCTATACAATAGTAAATGGGGTGACCGACTGGCCACCCCATTTACTATTATGTAATTTTGAGCAAGGCGAAAAATCTCGCCTTGGCTATAAAGGACTCCTCGGGGAAGATAAATCTAATGGTGCTAAAGCACGCTCTTCGGAGGAACTAAAGTCCCTTTCATCGCAAGCAACGCTTTCATACCGCGTTGCCGTCGCAACCGACGCTATCATACCGCGTCGGCCTCAAGCAGCAACTCCACAATCTTGCAGGCCGACTGCGCCACATTGGTACCGGGACCGAAGATGGCAGCTACGCCAGCACGGTAGAGGAAGTCGTAGTCCTGTGCGGGGATGACACCACCGGCGATGACCATGATATCCTCGCGGCCGAGCTTGGCCAGCTCCTCGATAACCTGAGGCACGAGGGTCTTGTGACCTGCTGCGAGTGATGATACACCGAGCACGTTCACGTCGTTCTCCACGGCCTGACGAGCTGCCTCAGCAGGTGTCTGGAACAAGGGACCCATGTCGACGTCGAAGCCGCAGTCGGCATAGCCTGTTGCTACCACCTTGGCACCGCGGTCGTGACCGTCCTGACCCATCTTGGCCACCATGATACGAGGGCGGCGACCCTCCTTCTTGGCAAACTCCTCGGTGAGGGCGCATGCGCGCTCGAAGTCTGCATCTTTCTTGCTTTCTGATGAATACACGCCTGAAATAGTTCTGATTACTGCTTTATATCGGCCTACGATCTTCTCGCAA
>JAZRDT010000128.1:0-35331 GCA_045660385.1 Bacteroidaceae bacterium
TGTCCCCCTAGATTAGGGGGACGAGCGCAGCGGAGGGGGTATTATCCGAGAAAGTAGTACCACCTCCCCCTCTTCGAGGGTACTCCTCCTACTTTAGGAGGAGAATTTAAGGTTTTGGACAACAGCTATATTATTACCAAATTAAAAGTAAATAATTAGAACTTGCGAAGGTGGCGATTCCCTTTGCCAAGCTCACTGCCAAGGGGGTTGCAGTGAACTATATACTGAGAATCAGAAAGATTAGCGTGATATTTACTGCCAATGCCAAGGGGTAAACGCAAATTATTAGAAGTACATGGTAGAGTGCTCGCTATCCCACATTTGTTTGTAGTCGCGGGCCAAGCCGCCTTCGGAGGTCTCCTTGTAGAGTGAGGGGAGGTCGTGTCCGGTCTTCTTCATCACCTCCACTACCTTGTCGAACGATACGCGGTGTACGCCGTCGGTAAACATGGCGTAAGAGTTGGCATCCATGGCGCGGGCTGCGGCATAGGCATTGCGCTCGATGCAGGGGATCTGTACGAGTCCGCACACGGGGTCGCAGGTGAGGCCCAAGTGATGCTCAAGTCCCATCTCGGCAGCATACTCAATCTGTGAGGGCATACCGCCAAAGAGCTGTGCGGCAGCAGCTGCGGCCATAGCGCAGGCTACGCCTACCTCGCCCTGACAACCTACCTCGGCTCCTGAGATGGAGGCATTGGTCTTGACAATGTTGCCAAAGAGTCCGGCCGTGGCCAGGGCACGTATGATGCGTTGCTCGGAGAAGCTGCGCGACTTGTAGAGGTGGTAGAGTACGGCGGGGAGCACGCCACATGAGCCGCAGGTGGGGGCGGTGACGATCTTGCCTCCGGCAGCATTTTCCTCGCTCACGGCAAGGGCGTAGGCGAAGAGGAGTCCGCGGGTGCGCATCGACTGCTGGTAGCCCTCGGCACGCACGTAGTAGTTGGCGGCCTTGCGACGCAGACAGAGCGGGCCGGGCAGTACGCCTTCCTGCTCGAGTCCTCGCTGAACGGCGTCCTTCATGGTGGCCCATACTTCGCGCAGGTAGTCCCAAATCTCGGGGCCTTCGCACTCTTCTACATACTCCCAGTAGCTCTTGCCGGTCGAGATGCACCACGAGAGAATCTCCGATGCGGTGCTCATGGAGTATACCTGTTTGTGCTCGATGGGGGCTTGGCCCTCTTCGGCCAAGGCACCACCACCTACGCTATAGACGGTCCATTCGGAGGTGCGCTCGCCAGCTGCATTGAGGGCGCGGAACTTCATGCCGTTGGGGTGGAAGGGGAGGAATTCCTTGGGCTCCCACACGATGGTGGTGCGCTCCTCGCCCAGTACCTCAAGGATGGCCTGGTCGGTCATGTGACCCTTGCCTGTGGCGGCTAAGCTGCCATAGAGTGTTACCTCGAAGTGGGTGGCCTCGGTGTTGCGTGACAGGAATTGTGTGGCGGCATTGCGCGGACCCATCGTGTGACTGCTCGAGGGGCCATGACCTATGCGGTAGAGTTCTTTCAGTGAGTACATAGCTGTTAATTTGATATATTAACACAAAGGTAGCACAATTTCTATTATCTTTGCACCAAAATAGAAATAATTTATCACAACACACGGAATCTATGCATCGAATAGTAGCAACTATACTGTCTTTTTTGTTTGTTCTTCCCTCGATGGCGCAAACTTCGGTCGACAGCACGGCTGTGGAGTCTGGCTTCAAGGCGGGGGAACTCATCATGCCGCTCTCGTTGGTGGGAATGGGTACGCTGGGCTTTGTGGAGCCGGTGAAGAGCGCGCGTTTCGAAGTGCGCGACTTTATGGACGAGTGGCGCGGCGATCATCGTACGTCTGTGGACGACTACCTGCAGTATGTGCCTTTGGCCTCGGTATATGGACTGAGTCTCTTGGGGGCTGAGGCCAAGCATGGGTATGTGGACCGCACGCTAGAGCTGGCTACGTCATATGTGGCGATGGGGCTGATGGTGAATGCGGTGAAGTATACGGTGCGGGCTGAGCGTCCCGATGGCTCGGCTTTCAACTCGTTTCCTTCGGGGCATACAGCCACCACCTTTATGGGGGCCGAACTGGTGCGCATTGAGTATGGCGACGACTCGCCCTGGTACTCGGTGGGTGCCTATACCGTGGCCATCGCGGTGGGGGCGCTGCGTGTGTATAACGACCACCACTGGTTTACCGATGTGTTTGCCGGAGCTGGTTTGGGTATTCTGAGTGCCCGTATCGGCTATTGGCTGCTACCCTACACGCGTAAGGCGATGCACAAGATCACAGGATGGGATGCATTCGTGTACCCCTCGATAAGCTACGAGGGGGCTACCTTGGGTATGGCGGTGCGCTTTTAATGATTGACATATACAAGTGTCCCCCTAACGCATTAGGGGGACAATCTTATGTTGATAACTTCTTTAGCCTTTCTTAACCGCCTTGCTGGCTCTCCAGCCATAGCTTGCCACGATGACGAAGCAGATGAGTGGCAGGGCGAACGAGACGTTCACGGCGGGGAGGTGGCAGATGGTGCCGAAGTCGATGACGTAGCCTTGCAAGGGGGGCATCACAGCGCCGCCCACAATGGCCATGACGAGGAAGGCGGCACCGAGGGTGGTGTCCTCTGCCTTGACATCCTCGAGGGCTATGCCGTAGATGGTGGGGAACATGAGGCTCATGAAGCCACTGATGCCGATGAGGCAGTAGAGTCCGCCCATGCCCTGGATGAAGATAGTACCCAAACTGGCAATGCAGGCGCCGATGCCGAAGAGCATGAGGAGGCGACGTGAGTTTACGTATTTCATCAGGAAGGTGCTGATGAAACGTGAGGTGAGGAACAGGCCCATGGCGGCGATGTTGAACTTCTGCGCGGTGGCCTTGTCGATGCCCAGGTTATCGGCATACTGAATGATGAAGGTCCACACCATAATCTGTGCTGCTACGTAGAACATCTGTGCTACGACTCCACTACGATAGAGCTTGTTTTTCCACAGGCGACGGAGTGTGTCGCTGGTCTTGACTTCAATGCCCTCGCCGCGTGTTTGGGGTATCTTGGTGAATACGAATACGAGGAATACAACGAGCACAAGCAGTCCGAGCATGACATAGGGGTCGCGTATCAAGGCAAGGTCGTGCAGACGGATATTGGCCTTCTCGGCTTGATTCAGTGAATGGAAAATGATGTCACCTGCTTCATCGCGCTTGTCGGAGATGAGGTTGGGAAGCACGACAAGGGCGGCTACGGCCATGCCCGAGAGCGAGCCTATGGGGTTGAAGGCTTGTGCCAGGTTGAGACGGCGGGTGGAAGTCTTCGGGTCGCCCAACGAGAGGATGAGCGGGTTGGCCGTAGTCTCGAGGAAAGCAAGTCCGAAGGTTAGCACGTAGAGTGATATGCAGAAGAAGGTAAACTCTTGATATGCAGCGGCTGGGATGAACATGAAGGCGCCAATGGCATAGAGACCCAAACCGAGCAGGATACCGCTCTTATAGCTGTATTTTCGGATGAAAAGAGCTGCGGGGATGGCCATGGTGGCATAGCCTCCATAGAAGGCAAACTGTACCAAAGAGGCTTTGGCGGCCGAGAGTTCCATGAGGGTTTGGAAGGCTGCTACCATGGGGTTGGTGATGTCGTTGGCGAAACCCCACAGGGCAAACAGGGAGGTGACAAGGATGAATGGGATGAGATACTTTTTCTCTACGAGTTTGGGGGCTTGCTTATTCATGGTATTGAGACTTTTATGTGTTCTATATGCAAATGTAATGTAAAAGATTGATACGGCAAAATATCTGCAGTTTTTAGAATCTGTTTTTAAAATTATCTCGGGGGTAGCCGATTCTAATCTTAGAAACGGTAATTTTTAAGGCTGATTCTTGAATGTTTTCCCCACCGATAGAGTGTCCTGAAAAATGCTTTCAGAATCAGTCTAATAGGCTTTTTAAAAAGTTATCCACAGGCGGTGGAAAACTTGTTGAAAAATAATTGGTGGTTTGTGGTGGGGAATTGTGGGGAATTGTGTAACTTTGAAGCGGAATTATAAAATGGGGCAAAGTATATGGCACGATTTATTGGAAACATAGAGGCAAAGACCGATGAGAAGGGACGCGTGTTTCTTCCTGCAGCGTTTCGTCGTGTGTTGCAAAAGTCGGGCGACGAGCGTCTGATGCTGCGCAAGGATATTCATCAACGCTGTCTGGTGCTGTACCCCGAGACGACGTGGAACGAGCAGTTGGATGCACTGCGGGCAAGACTTAATCGCTGGAGCAGTCAGGAGCAGATGTGGTTCCGCCAGTTCGTGGCGGGTGTTGACGAGGTTGTCATCGACGGCAACGGACGCATCCTGATTCCCAAGCGCTACCATGAGGCCATAGGACTGAAGGGCGAGGTGCGTTTCATTGGTATGGACGACACCATTGAACTGTGGTCGAAAGAGGTGGCCGACAGTTTGTTTGCCGATGAAACGGCATTCGGTGCTGAACTGGAAATGCTGATGAATGATAGAAACAGAGAGTGACAGCGCTCTATACAATAAAGGACGAAAACAGGTAGGGCGCTCAAAGGTGGATGAGCCTCGCGGTGCCGGATGAATAAACTGACGAATAACAAGTATTTCAATATGGATATCCCTTACCACATACCCGTAATGCTGCATGAGACGGTGGATGGCCTGAACATTGCCCCTGGCGGTGTGTATGCCGACATGACCTTCGGAGGCGGTGGACATTCGCGCGAGATCTTGCACCGAATGGATGCAACAGCACATCTTTATAGCTTTGACCAGGATGCCGATGCCGAGCGCAATGTGATGAGCGATGATCGTTTCACCTTTGTGCGTAGCAATTTCCGCTATCTGCAAAACTGGATGCGTTACCACGGTGTAGAGCAGCTCGATGGTGTGTTGGCCGATTTGGGTGTATCAAGCCATCAGTTTGACGAGGGCGAACTTGGCTTCTCATTCCGCTTCGACGCGAAGCTCGACATGCGCATGAACCGCCGTGAGGGGGTAACAGCTGCCGATATCGTGAACAATTACGATGAGGAGCACTTGGCTGGGATATTCTATTTGTATGGCGAACTGCTCAATAGTCGTAAATTGGCCTCGGTAATCGTGAAGGCGCGTCAGCAGGCTCCGATCGAGACGACGGGACAACTTTATGAGACGGTGAAGCGCCTCTTCGGTCGCGACCGTGAGAAGAAGGAGATGGCCAAGGTGTTCCAGGCATTACGTATCGAGGTGAACCAGGAAATGGAGGCTCTGAAGGAGATGTTGCAGTCGGCTACCGAACTGCTGCGTCCCGGAGGCCGGTTGGTGGTGCTCACTTATCACTCGCTGGAGGATCGTCTGGTGAAGAACCTCATGAAGACTGGAAACGTAGAGGGTAAAGTGGAGCAGGATATCTATGGCACCAAGCCGTCGCCCTACCGACTGGTGGGTAAGGTGGCCGTGGCAAGCCGCGAGGAGCAGGAGGCTAACCCTCGCTCGCGAAGTGCAAAGTTGAGAATAGGTGAGAAGAAGTGAATGACCTCTGCTGAACAATATAAAATATGACATCCGGACAAAAGAAGAAAAACTCGATCAAAGGTGTACTCGACGGCGACATGCTGCTGAGTCCCTTCTTGCATCGCAACTTGGGTTTGTTGCTGCTTATCGTTGCGTTGGTCATCGTGTATGTGAGTAACCGCTATGCATTCCAACACGAGCAGCTGGAGATACAACGCTTGCGCACCGAGTTGAATGATGTAAAGTATGAGGCATTGGCGCGTTCGCGTGAACTGATGGAGAAAAGCCGCGAATCGAACATTCAGAAGTATATAGAGGAGCAGGGTAGCGCATTGCAAGCCTCGACCCAGCCTCCTGTGGTGATAAAGAAATAAGATAACCCTATGCAAGGTCCGAAAGATAGAAAAATCATCTCACGCTACTTCTCCATTATTGTTATGATGGCTGTGGTGGGTATTAGCATCCTTCTGAAGGCGCTGTATGTGATGGTGTTTGAGCATAACTATTGGCAGGTGGTGTCGAGCCGATACCTGGTAGACAGTGTGGCTGTTGAACCTCGTCGTGGCAATATATTGAGCGACAATGGCGAACTGATGGCCAGCAGCGTGCCGCAGTATACGTTGTTTATGGATTTCATGGTAAGCGATCGCGATGAGGTGCGACGTATCAAAGCGCAAAACCGACGCGACTCGTTGCTGCGAGTGCATGAAACGGAGATTTGTGAGGGATTGCACCGCATATTGCCCGACAAGAGTGTCGAGGAGTTCCGCCAGACCTTCCGCAAGGGACGCGAGCGCAAGAGCCGCTATTGTAAGATATATCCCAAGCGCGTGTCCTATGCGCAGTATAAGGAGATAAAGAAGTTGCCCGTGCTCAGCCAGCGCTCCAGCATAGGCGGATTCTTCACGGAGAGCAACATTCGTCGTGAGAAGATTTATGGCTCGTTGGCTCAACGTACGTTAGGTGATGTGTATGCTAAGGTGGACTCGGCCAAAAATGGTATCGAGCTGGCCTACGATGAATACTTGCGAGGTGAACCAGGTTTGGGCCACAAGAAGAAGGTGAACAATGAGCATCTGACCATTGTGGATGTTCCGGCCAAGGATGGTATGGATGTGCTGACGACGCTCAACGTGGAGATACAGGATATTGCTGAAAAGGCACTGCTCGATGTGCTGCATAAGCAGAACGAGGTGCATGGCGGTGATGCCCGCACGGGTGTGGTGATCGTGATGGAGGTGGCTACGGGCGACATCAAGGCCATTGTGAACATGAACCGTTTGGCGGATGGGAACTATTATGAGACGAAGAATAATGCCCTTACTGATATTCTGGAACCAGGCTCGACCTTCAAGACGGCTTCGCTATTGGTGGCATTGGATGACAAGAAGATAAGCATTACCGACTCGGTAGATGCCAACCAGGGCCTATACAAGTTTGGTACGGCCACGATGCGCGACCATAACTGGAACAAGGCCAGTGCCTATGGCATGCTCAGTGTTCCGCAAGTGCTGATGTACTCGTCAAACGTGGGTACAGCGCGCATCATCGACGAGAATTACGGGAAGGAGCCGGAGAAGTTTGTAGAAGGGTTGCACCGCATGGGATTGGCAACACATTTTCCGCTGCTCCCCGGTACGGGCCGTCCGGTGATACGCAAGCCTAACAAGGATAAAACCAATTGGTCGCGCACAGCGTTGCCATGGATGTCGATTGGTTACGAGACGCAGATAGCGCCTATCAACATTGTGTCGTTCTACAACGCCATTGCCAACAATGGTAAGTTTATGAAGCCGCGTCTCGTGGAGGCAATTCTTGAGGACGGACGGGTGGTAAAGGAGTTCAAACCCGAGGTGCTCGTTGATAAGATTGCTTCGCAGCATGCACTCGACGATATCACCAAGATGCTTACCATGGTGGTAAACGAGCCTACAGGGTTGGGCCGACAGGCACGTTCCGAGGAGTTTCTCGTAGCGGGCAAGACGGGTACTGCGCAGATTGCCTCGGGCGGAGAACTCAAGGGAGGGGGACACCAACTCAGTTTCTGCGGATTCTTCCCAGCCGATGCTCCGAAGTATTCCTGTATCGTGTCCATTCAGACAAAGGGCGGACTCATCTCGGGTGGTGGTGTAGCGGGTGTTGTATTTGGTGACATCGCCAAGCGCGTGATGGCACACGATGCGCGTCGCGATATCGATGAATTGATCGATTCCACTGCAGTGTTTATCCCCGATGTGAAGCGTGGCAACATTGCCGATGCACGTCGCGTGCTCGATGAATTTGATATACGCCATGAGTGGGATGCCAGTCTGCCCTATCGAAATGCTCGCCCTGTATGGGGTAAGGCAGAGAGTGCCGGGCATCAGGTGGAACTCACCGAGGTTACTTTCACTCCCACTGATGGCAAGGTGCCCAATGTGAAGGGCCTTGCTGCCAAGGATGCAGTATATATGCTCGAGGCTTGCGGGCTGCGTGTGCAGCTTTCAGGCATAGGCAAGGTGTATGCGCAAAGCATCCCGCAAGGTAGTGTGGTAAAGAAGGGGCAAACCGTCAGTTTGAAATTAAAGTAATAGGAGGATAGCAGATATGTTACTCGCAGATATTATAAAGAACGTACGTATTGAAGAGATTATAGGTGATGTACAGCGTGATATCGCCGATGTGCATATTGACTCGCGCCGTGTAGCCGATGGTCATCTTTTTGTGGCTATGCGTGGCACGCAGGTTGACGGACACAAGTATATACAAAGCGCCATTGACAAGGGGGCGGCGGCCATCGTGTGCGAGCAGTTGCCCGAGGCATTGGCTGAGGGTGTCACCTACTTGCGTGTAGCCGATAGTGAAGAGGTGGTCGGACCAATGGCTACAGCCTTCAATGGTCATCCCACGGATAAGGTGCGCCTCATCGGTGTGACGGGTACGAATGGCAAAACGACCATCGCCACACTTCTCTACGATATGTTCCGAGCGATGGGTTACAAGGTAGGACTCCTCTCTACCGTGTGCAACTATATCGATGGCGAGGCCATCCCTACGGAGCATACTACTCCCGATGCTATTACGCTCAATGCTCTGCTGGGTCGCATGGCCGATGAGGGATGCAAATATGTGTTTATGGAGGTGAGCTCGCACTCAGTGGCACAGCGCCGTATAGGCGGACTTAAGTTTGCCGGTGGTATCTTTACCAACCTTACTCGCGACCACATGGATTACCATAAGACGGTGGACAATTATTTGCGTGCCAAGAAGGCTTTCTTTGATGCATTGCCCAAGGATGCCTTCGTGGTAACTAATCTTGACGATAAGAATGGCCTGGTGATGACGCAGAACACCCGTGCCAAGGTATACACCTATTCGCTGCGCAGCTTGGCTGATTTCAAGGGTCGCATCCTCGAACACTATTTTGATGGTATGATGCTTGAGGTCAACAACGTTGAGGTCTTCGTGCAATTTATTGGTAAGTTCAACGCCTGCAACCTGCTTGCAGTGTATGGTACCGCTTGTCTCTTGGGCAAACGCCCCGACGAGGTGCTCACCGTGCTCAGCACGTTGCGCCCTGTGAATGGTCGGTTTGATGCAGTGCACTCGCCCGAGGGATTCACTGCCATCGTAGATTATGCCCATACACCTGATGCCATTACCAACGTACTCAATGCTATCCATGAGGTACAGGGAGGCAAAGGCCGTGTCATCACCGTTGTGGGTGCCGGTGGCAATCGTGACAAGGGCAAGCGACCTCTCATGGCACAAGAGGCAGTGAAGGGTAGCGATAAGGTGATCATTACGAGTGATAACCCCCGCTTCGAGGAGCCACAGGACATTATCAACGATATGCTTGCCGGACTCACTCCCGAACAGAAATCCAATGTGGTGACCATCACAGACCGTCGCGATGCTATCCGCACTGCATGCTTGTTGGCTGCGAAGGGTGATGTCATTCTTGTGGCGGGTAAGGGTCATGAGAACTATCAGGACATCAAGGGTGTGAAGCATCATTTCGATGACAAAGAGGTGTTGCGCGAGGTTTTTGGAATTTAAATATATAAGAAAGGAATATATATATGTTGTACTATCTCTTTGAATATCTAAACAAGTTCAATGTGCCCGGTGCGGGAATGTTTTCCTATATCTCGTTTCGCTCATTGCTCGCTATTCTCATTGCTCTGTTAGTGTCGACCGTCTTTGGTCGCAGCTTCATCAATATGTTGCAGCGCCAACAGATTACCGAGACACAACGTGATGCAAGCATTGACCCCTTCGGTGTGCAGAAGATAGGTACCCCCACGATGGGTGGTGTCATCATTTTGGCTGCCATCCTCATCCCTTGTCTACTCTTGGGCCGATTAGATAATGTGTATATGATACTCATGCTCGTTACCACCGTGTGGCTGGGAGGCTTGGGTTTTGCCGACGATTATATCAAGGTGTTTAAGCGAGATAAGGAGGGATTGCACGGCAAGTTTAAGATTGTAGGCCAGGTAGGTCTCGGCATCATCGTGGGCCTCACACTCTACTTGAGTGACCAAGCTGTTATCCGTGAGAATATTGAGGTGCAGCGCGGTGCAAATTCGGCGACTGAGATTGTACACAAGAGCGAGGCGCAGAAGTCTACCAAGACCACCATCCCCTTCGTAAAGAACAATAACCTGGACTACGCCAATGCCTTCAACTGGATGGGTGAGTATAAGCAGTTGGGAGGTTGGATTCTGTTTGTATTTATGACCATCCTCGTAGTGACCGCAGTGTCAAATAGTGCCAACCTCAACGATGGTATGGACGGTATGGCTGCCGGTAACTCGGCGATTATCGGTGTCGTCTTGGGAATCCTGGCCTATGTGTCGAGTCATATCTCCATGGCAGGTTACCTCAATATCATGTATATCCCCGGCTCGGAGGAGTTGGTGGTGTACCTGTGTGCTTTTGTAGGTGCTCTCATCGGTTTCTTGTGGTACAATGCCTTTCCCGCGCAGGTGTTCATGGGTGATACAGGAAGTCTCACTATTGGTGGTATCATTGCCGTGAGTGCCATTATCATCCGCAAGGAGTTGCTCATCCCCATCCTTTGTGGCGTGTTCTTTGTGGAGAGCCTTTCGGTCATCATCCAGCGCTTTTATTATAAGATAGGTAAGAAGAGAGGTGTGAAGCAGCGCTTCTTCAAACGTACTCCTATCCACGACCACTTCCGTACCTCGGTAGCGCAGGTTCAGAAATTGGATCCGGGGTGTACCGTTAAGGTGGCACGTCCCGATGCATTGCTCCACGAGGCCAAGATTACTGTCCGATTTTGGATTGTAACCATCATCTTGGCTGCATTGACAATTATAACATTGAAGATTCGTTAAGACAGATATGAAGAGAATTGTAGTATTAGGCGGAGGCGAGAGTGGCGTAGGTGCTGCCATCCTGGCGCAGAAGAAGGGCTTCGATGTGTTCCTTTCGGACATGTCGAAGATTAAGGAGCACTACAAGCAGATGCTCGACGAGCATCACATCGCATGGGAGGAACAGCAGCATACCGAGGCGCTCATCCTCAATGCCGACGAGGTGGTGAAGAGTCCGGGCATACCGGGCGATGCTCCCATGATGCTTAAGATTGCCGAGAAGGGTATTCCCGTAATCTCGGAAATTGAGTTTGCCGGACGCTATACCGACGCCAAGATGGTGTGTATTACGGGTAGTAACGGTAAGACGACTACCACATCACTTATCTACCATATTTTTAGAAGCGCCGGTTACAACGTAGGCCTTGCTGGAAATATCGGACAGAGTTTGGCTTATCAGGTGGCTATGTGCGACTACGACTGGTATATCATCGAACTGAGCAGTTTTCAGCTCGACAATATGTATGAGTTCCGTGCCAATATCGCCATCTTGCTCAACATTACGCCCGATCATCTCGACCGATACAACCATAACATGCAGGAGTATGTGGACGCCAAGTTCCGCATCGTACAGAACCAGACCGATGATGATGCTTTCATCTTCTGGAACGACGACCCCATCATTCAGCGTGAGCTGTCGAAGCATGGTATCCATGCCAAACTCTACCCCTTTGCCGAGGACAAGCGCGAGGGCGTGATGGCCTATACCGATGCCGACGAACTCTACTTCACCGCTCCCTATGCCTTCAATATGGAGCAAGAGGAGTTGGCTCTTACGGGTAAACATAACTTGTACAACTCAATGGCAGCAGGTATCTCTGCATCGCTCTCGGGTATCAAGAAGGAGGTTATTCGCGAGGCTTTGGCAAACTTTAAAGGTGTTGAGCATCGCTTGGAATATGTGGCCCGTGTGCGCGGCGTAGACTATATCAACGACTCGAAGGCAACGAATGTGAACAGTTGTTGGTATGCTTTGCAGAGCATGACACAGAAGACCATCCTTATCCTCGGTGGTAAAGATAAGGGCAATGACTATACGGAGATTGCCGACTTGGTGCGCGAGAAGTGTGTGGGACTCATCTATATGGGTCTGCATAACGAGAAACTGCACGAATTCTTCGACCCATTCGGTTTGCCTGTAGCTGATGTACAGAGTATGCAGGATGCTGTGGATGCAGCCTACCGCATGGCGCAGAAGGGTGAAGCCGTACTGCTCAGTCCATGCTGCGCCAGTTTTGACCTCTTCAAGAGTTACGAGGACCGTGGTGCTCAGTTTAAGGAATGTGTGAGAAAACTGTAAGAAATACGAACTATGGATTTCCTGAATAGAATCTTCCGTGGCGACAAGGTGGTGTGGGTGGTGTTCATGCTGCTTCTGCTCATCTCCATTGTTGAGGTGTTTAGTGCTGCGAGTATGCTTACTTATGGAAAGGAGAACTACTGGTGGCCTATCCGAGAGCACAGCATCAACATTTTGTTGGGATTTGCCGTGGTATATATAGCACATCTTATCCCTTATCGTTTCTATAAGGCAGTGCCACTTGTGTTGGTCCCGCTCTCTATAGGCATGTTGATATATGTGTTAGTCAAGGGTGTAGCTACGAATAGAGCGGCCCGTTGGATTGACCTCGGCTTTATAACTATACAGCCTTCGGAATTGGCAAAGGTGGGTGTCATCATGGGTACGGCACTTATCTTGTCGCGTACACAAAGCGAGGATGGGGCCAATTCCAACGCAATGAAGTGGATATTGTGGATGACAGGAGCTGTATGTGCACTCATTATATCAGAGAACCTCTCTACGGCATTGCTGCTATTTGGTGTCGTGTTCCTAATGATGTATGTGGGTCGTGTGCCTATGAAGCAGTTGGGTAAGGTGGTACTCGCGATAGTAGTTGTAGGCACGTTGTTTGCGTCACTGCTATTGTTACCCTATAAGACATTGGATAGCATGCCCGGACTGAATCGCCTCACTACTTGGAAGGCACGTTTTGAACGCTTTTTTGAGTCATCGGATCCCGTACCTGCGGCAAAATTTCAAATTAAAGATGAAAACTATCAAGAGACACATGCCGCGATGGCAATTGCGTCGAGCAATGTGGTTGGTCGTGGCCCTGGAAACTCGGTGGAACGCGACTATCTGCCGCAGGCCTACTCGGACTTCATCTTTGCCATTATCATTGAGGAGTTGGGATTGCTGGGTGGGGCTTTCGTGGTGTTCCTTTATATTGTGTTGCTTGTGCGGGCCGCCAAGATAGCGCAGAAGTGTAGGGGGTATTTCCCGGCATTTCTGGTCATGGGATGCGCGCTGATGCTTGTGGCGCAGGCAACGATTAATATGTTGGTGGCTGTGGGACTCTTTCCTGTAACCGGACAGCCTCTGCCGCTCATAAGTCGCGGCGGCACATCTACCATTATCAATTGCGGCTATATAGGCATGATTCTCAGTGTGAGCTATTATACGGAAAAGATGATGGCCGATGCGCAGACAGCCTCGGAGGAACATTCCGAAGAGGATATACCCGAGATATTGAGAGATGAAAATTGATAGATAAGACACTTAACGATAAGAAATATGAATATCCGTGTAATTATCAGTGGCGGTGGAACGGGTGGTCACATCTTCCCGGCCCTCTCCATTGCCAATGCAGTGAAGGCGAAATGTCCCAATGCAGAGATTCTCTTTGTTGGAGCCGATAATCGTATGGAGATGCAGCGAGTGCCAGCGGCGGGTTATCGCATCATCGGGCTTCCTGTTAGTGGATTTGACCGTAAGAATCTGCTGAAGAATGTCGCAGTGTTGTGGCGACTGATAAAGAGTCAGTGCAAGGCACGACGTGTCATCCGCGAATTCAGACCTCATGTGGCTGTAGGTGTGGGTGGATATGCCAGTGGACCTACACTGAAAATGGCTGGTAGCATGGGTATTCCTACGCTGATACAGGAGCAGAACTCTTATGCGGGTGTGACCAACAAATTGCTGGCTCAGAAGGCTCATCGAATCTGCGTGGCTTATGAGGGTATGGAGCGTTTCTTCCCCAAAGATAAGATACTGCTCACGGGAAATCCCGTGCGTCAGAACCTGCTAACCAATGTTGTCGCTCACGATGAGGCTATGCGTACCTTCGGACTCGATCCCGCAAAGAGGACTATCCTTGTGCTTGGTGGAAGTCTTGGTGCGCGTACTCTTAATGAGAGCATGCTGCAGGCTTGGGATGCACTCAAGGATTCCAACGTACAGGTTATATGGCAAACAGGCAAGTATTACTATGAGCAGATTACCAGCCAGCTTAGGGGTAAGGAACTGCCCAATGTGCATGTGTGCGACTTTATCAGTAGTATGGATGCGGCTTATGCTGCAGCTGATCTGGTCATCTCCCGTGCAGGTGCTGGCTCCATCTCTGAATTCTGCTTGTTGGGCAAAGCAGTGATATTGGTGCCATCGCCTAATGTGGCTGAAGATCATCAGACGAAGAATGCGTTGGCTCTTGTCAATAGGGATGCTGCACTTTATGTTAAGGACGCCGATGCTGTTGCACGGCTGCTTCCGTTGGCTCTCGAAACAATTGGAGACGAGGTTCTGTTGAGTAGTCTGCGCAAGAATATCCTTACTCTCGCTTTCCATAACTCTGCCGAGGTGATTGCAGATGAGGTGATTGCATTGGCTACGAAGTATAGAGACGAAAAGAAATAAGAGGCCCTATTGTAGGGCCTCTTTGGTGTATGCTTTAGCTCTTCCTGCTTACAGGGTGATGGTCTCCTTGAATATCTCAGCTACGGTGGGGTGGGGGAATACTACCCGCTCGAGTTGCTGTAGGGTCATGCCCTGTTCGATGGCTATGCATGCGCTACTGATTATTTCGCTGCATGGGTTTCCTAACATATGTACGCCTATTACGCGGTTTGACGTTTTGTCTGTGATGACCTTGCACAATCCTTCGCCACCCTCGTTCTCTGCGACGAAACGTCCAGAGTAGGCCATGGGGAGTTTGGCACAGATGTATTCGATGCCGCGTTTTTGGGCCTCTTCTTCGGTGAGTCCTACGCCTGCCACTTCAGGATTGGTGTATACGATGCCCGGGATGGCATCATAGCACATGGTGTCGTTTTGTCCGCACAGATTGTTTATTACTACCTCTGCCTCACGGCTGGCAGTGTGTGCCAGTAGGGAGAATCCAGTGACATCCCCAGCGGCAAAGACTCCTTCGATGTTTGTACGCATCTTCTCATCCACCTTAATACCTCCGCGTTCAAGGACAACTCCCAATGTATCAAGCCCGAATCCTTGTGTTGAAGGGCGTCTTCCTACGCTTACCAATATCTTGTCGCTTGTAATGGTTGATTCAGTTCCCTCGGCATTAACAAAGGTGACATCGTGGCCGTTCACGCATGTGACTTTGCATGAGAGATGGAAGTGGAGTCCGCGCTTGGTGTATTGCGTGCGCAACATCGCACTGATTTCTTTGTCCAACGAGCCCAATATTTCGGGCAGCATCTCTATTACATGTACTTCGCAGCCGAGGCTGTTGTAGAGTGAAGCAAATTCCATGCCGATGACGCCGCCACCGATGATGGTGAGACTTGCGGGGAGCTCTTTCATAGCCAGCAATTCACGATTGGTCACGATTGCTTCGTTGGTGGACATGTCCAGACCCTCGATGGGGGGAATGAAGGTCTCAGAACCGGTGCAAATGAGAATGTTCTTCGTGTTGTAGCTTTCTCCAGCAGCAGTGATGTGTACGATTCCTTCGGATGTGCGGCCTTCTATCATGGCTGCAGCTTTTACCACTTGTACGCCAGCATTTTTCATTCTCAGTCCTACACCGGCTACTAATTTGCGTATGACCTTCGTTTTTCGGTCGGTCATCTTCTTGTAGTCGGCTTCTGTGCCTTCGACGTGGATGCCGTATTTGTCACCTTTGCGTGCCTGATCGTATAGCTTGGCGCTATAGAGAAGTGTCTTTGTGGGAATGCATCCTTCGTTGAGGCATACACCTCCGAGATCTTTCTTCTCGAACAGGACGACTTTGAGTCCGCTTTTTCCGGCTTTTTCTGCGGCAACGTATCCTCCAGGACCGCCACCGATGATAGCAATGTCAAACAGATTTTCCATGGTATTCGTACTTTCTTCTGCGAAGATACGAATAAAGGTGCGAAATAATTGTATGTTTACTTCGATATTTCTTTGCGGATGGTTATTTTTTACTTCGTGTGTCGCTATTCTTGTATATACAGATAGTCGTTGTCGAAGTCAAATGCTACGGCATGCTCCGTGAAGAGGGGTAGTCCGATGAGTCCGTCGGTGGTGAATCGTTGCAATTTGTCTGTGATGCAGATGGTGGGCAGTGTGAATGAGTGACCCAATATCTCGCAACCGAAGGGCTTGAAAGCTTGTGCCACTATTTCGCCTCGTTGGTTGTATCCTGCCGTGAGGGTTATCGCTTTGTTCTCGTCCAGCAACTGCTGCACTCCAAGGCTTTGTTCTCTGAGATATAGTGGCATGGGGTTTCCTAAGTCGATGTTGAAGTTCCCTTCCAGGAAGAGGGTTGACTCGCTTGTCGTTATGGCAATTGTTGTGCTGATGGCTGGCATGCGCATGTAACTTCGGTGGTTCATCTTATGGCGCGGACAGTCCCAACTCCGCAGTTCGTTGCGTGTGAGCATACGCATCTGGTTGTTCTTGATGTCAAGCATCACGATGCGGCTACCCCAATCGTCTTTTTGTCGCAGTCGTTGAATGGGAATGGTCACCTCCGTTTCGTTGCGATAGTGCGACAATACCAGAAACTCGCCCTCGTATACGCATCCGTTCATCTTTAAGTTTCCTTTTGCGCGGTGTGTAATACGGTATACTGTGCCTCCTAAGTTGATTTCCTTGTTCATGTTGTTTGGGCGTATCGTAAGTCCCAGCTCATGCTGGTGCTTATGGATGAAGGCGCTATCGATGAGCGCTGCATGTATACCCGACTCTATCATGACTGATGATAGCACCCGGTCGTTGAGCAAGGTGTGGAAGGCATAGTGTCCGCTTTGTGTGCGGTAGAGTCGCATGCTGTTCGCAGGGGCTATCTGTGCACATAGTATGTTGCTTAGGCTGCACCAGCAGAAGAGTGTGAGGAGGGCTCTTTTTGTATGTGCCATGTCGTTTATATTCTTGATAGGCGATTTTGTAATGAAAATGAGTGATAACTCCGACTCAGCATCATTCGTTATCACTCATCTGGTCGGAAAGAGGCGACTCGAACGCCCGACCCCTACGTCCCGAACGTAGTGCGCTACCAACTGCGCTACTTTCCGATTGCGCTGCAAAATTACAAATAAATAATGAATAATGTACGATGAAATGCAATTTATTTCCAAACTATTTGCCGAAACTCTTGATTTATGGGCTAAAAAAGATAAAAACACAATAAAAATATGAAAAAATGCAGTTTTTATTTGGTAGTTTCGTAAAAACATGCTACCTTTGCACTCGCAAAACGGAAAGGTGCCATAGCTCAGTTGGTAGAGCAAAGGACTGAAAATCCTTGTGTCCCCGGTTCGATTCCTGGTGGCACCACGTTAGAACAAGAGAGTTGCAGAAATGTAACTCTCTTGTTTTATTGTTTATGGATGGTTGCGCGAGCAGAGTTAAACTGGGAAATGGCGTAAAAGTGACTCTTTTTTATCTGTTTTAGCGAAGAATGCATATTAGTGCCAACCGTTTCTCCTTGTTATAATGTATAGCCGGAGCTAAAAAAGAGTCAGGCATCTTTCGCATTGCGAGAGATACCTGACTTTGTTTTGTGTATGCCTGACTGGATTATCCCAAAGCTTGCTCAATGTCGGCAATGAGATCTTCGACATTCTCAATACCTACAGAGAGTCGGATGAGGTCGGGAGCTACGCCAGCTTCGCGTAACTGCTCGTCGGTGAGCTGGCGATGGGTGTGGCTGGCGGGGTGGAGCACACACGAACGTGCGTCGGCCACGTGAGTCACGATGCAGATGAGTTTGAGGCTATCCATGAAGCGAATAGCTTCATCGCGCGAGCCCTTCAACCCGAAGGCGATAACGCCGCACGATCCATTGGGTAGGTACTTCTGTGCGAGGGCATGGTAGGGATTGTCGGGCAGTCCGCTGTAGTTTACCCAAGCCACCTTGTCGTTTTGACTCAGCCACTCGGCAATGCGTTGTGCATTTTCGCAGTGACGCTTCACGCGGAGGTGCAGTGTCTCGAGACCGAGGTTGAGCAGGAAGGCGTTCATGGGAGCTTGGATGGAGCCGAGGTCGCGCATCATTTGTGCGGTAGCCTTGGTGATGTAGGCCATCTTGCCGAAGCTCTTTGAATAGGTGAGGCCGTGGTATGAGGCATCAGGGGTGGTGAGGCCGGGGAATTTCTCGGCATTTGCCTCCCAGTCGAAGTTGCCGCTATCCACGATGGCTCCGCCCACTGCAGTGGCATGGCCATCCATATACTTGGTGGTAGAGTGGGTCACGATGTCTGCCCCCCACTCGAAGGGACGGCAGTTTATGGGTGTTGCAAAGGTGTTGTCCACGATCAAGGGCACACCGTTGCGGTGAGCGATGCGGGCAAACTTCTCTATATCGAGCACCTCGCATCCGGGGTTTGAGATAGTTTCACCGAAGAGACACTTTGTGTTGGGGCGGAAGGCCTTCTGTATCTCCTCCTCAGAAGCATTCTGGTCAACGAAGGTCATGTCGATGCCGAGCTTCTTCATCGTGACGCTGAAGAGATTGTATGTGCCGCCATAGATGGCAGTAGAACATACGAAGTGGTCGCCACTCTCGCAGATGTTGAATACGGCATAGAAGTTTGCCGCTTGGCCCGATGAAGTGAGCATGCCTGCCACACCGCCTTCGAGGGCAGCAATCTTGGCTGCAACGGCATCGTTTGTGGGGTTCTGTAGACGAGTGTAGAAGTAGCCGGTGTCTTCGAGGTCGAAAAGTCGGGCCATCTGCTCGCTATTGTCGTACTTGAATGTGGTGCTCTGATAGATGGGCAGCACGCGCGGTTCGCCCTTCTTGGGGGTCCAGCCCTCCTGCACGCAGAGGGTTTCGGGACGGAATTTCTTCTCCATATAATAATTAATTACATTTTTTATAGTGCAAAGATAGCAACAAACGGACGAAATAATACCAAACTAGATTGAAAAAATCACATAGCATGTGGCGGATGACAGAAAACTTCGATGAAAAGGCGGTTTTTTGAGGGGTATTTGTGGTAATTGCATGGACTGATTGTGACTAATAGATGAATAATGGGGGTGTTTCTGCAGAGGAAGAAGCATCGTTTTTTTTGATGGTTACAAAACAATTTCTACCTTTGCACAGGTAAACGACTGATTTTTTCATTGCTGAAAAATTTTTTTCAAGCCTGTAGAAAACTTTTATCGTATTTGTAAAAATAGTTATTCGTCAAGATGTTAACCTAATTAATAAGGAATAGTATGGGAAAGATATTAGAAGGAAAGGTGGCACTTGTTACTGGTGCATCGCGTGGCATAGGTAAGGCTGTGGCACTGCGCTTTGCTGCAGAGGGTGCCGACATTGCGTTTACTCATGTAACGGTGAGTGCTGCTGCGGAGCAGACCGAGCAGGAGATTGCTGCATTGGGCGTGAAGGTGAAACGTTATGTGGCTGATGCTGCAGACTTTGCTGTTACTGAGGCGCTCGTGGCTGATGTGGTGAAGGAGTTTGGTCGAATAGATATCCTTGTCAACAATGCGGGCATCACCCGTGACGGATTGCTGATGCGCATGAGCGAGCAACAGTGGGATGAGGTTATCTCGGCTAACTTGAAATCGGCATTTAACTTCTGTCGTGTATGTACGCCTATCATGATGCGCCAGCGCAGTGGAAGCATTATTAACATGTCGTCTGTAGTAGGTGTACACGGAAATGCTGGTCAGTGCAACTATGCGGCTTCGAAGGCTGGTATCATAGGGCTCACCAAGAGCATTGCAGCCGAACTGGGTTCGCGTGGTGTACGTGCCAATGTGATTGCTCCGGGCTTCATCAATACTGATATGACGGGTAAGCTGAGCGAGGAACTGCGTGCCGAGTGGGCCAAGCAGATACCTCTGCGCCGGGCCGGTGAGGGTGAAGATATTGCAGGGGCTGCTCTCTTCCTTGCATCGGATCTTGCAGCCTATGTCACTGGACAGGTGCTTCAGGTGGATGGCGGAATGGCCATGTAAGTTTTATCTTTAATGGAGTAGAAGGAGGTAAAACTTTTGCTCCCAACAAGAACTATATGAACCTAAACATTATTGTACTTGCTAAGCAAGTGCCTGACACACGATGTGTGAATCAAGGAACTATGAATGCCGATGGTACTATCAACCGCGCAGCACTTCCTGTTATTGTCAATCCCGATGATATGAGGGCTTTGGAACAGGCATTGTTGTTGAAAGATAGATATCCAGGCTCTACTATTCAGGTACTCACAATGGGGCCTTCACGTGCAGCGGATGTTGTGCGCGAATGTCTGTTCCGCGGTGCTGATGGAGGCTACCTACTCTCTGATGGCGCCTTTGCCGGCGCCGACACGCTGGCTACTTCGTATGCTCTTGCTACCGCTATAGGCAAGATGGGGAAATGCGATATTGTACTTTGTGGCCGCCAAGCTATCGATGGCGAGACAGCGCAGGTGGGTTCACAGGTGGCCCAGCGATTGGGTATGCCTCAGATTACCTATGCTGAAGAGATATTCAGTGTGACCGATGGATATGTCGTCGTGAAACGTCGTATTGACGATGGCATAGAGGTTGTAAAAGCTCCTCTTCCCCTTGTTATTACTATAGATGGTTCGGCTGTGCCTTGTCGTCCGCGCAATGCCAAATGGCTGATGAGCTATAAGAATGCTGATGTGGAGACGTGGAGTGCTGAAGAAATCGGGGCCGATATGGCGCAATGCGGACTTTTGGGCTCTCCTACACGTGTGATGGCGGTGGAGAGCGTTGTGCTCAAGGCAAAAGAGAGTCGTGTGATGGGTAGCAGCGATGAGGAGATAGAGAACTTGATGGTAGAACTATTAGCTTAAGGACTATGAACAATCTATTCGTATACTTAGAATTGCAGGATGAAAGTCGCGTAGCTGAGGTGAGTCTCGAGTTGCTTACAAAAGGTCGTGCATTGGCAGGCGAATTGGGCTGTGAACTTGAAGCAGTAGCCGTAGGCACAGGTCTTGATGGTGTTGCGGAGCAGGTGTTCCCTTATGGCGTAGATGTGTTGCATCTCTTTGATAGTGAAGCTCTCTATCCCTATACTACTTTGCCGCACGCAGCGGTATTGACCAAACTTTTTGAAGAGGAGCAGCCTCAAATCGCATTGTTGGGTGCTACAGCTATAGGACGCGACCTTGGTCCGCGTGTATCATCGGCCTTGCATGGAGGTCTTACGGCGGATTGTACGGGGCTTGCCATTGGAAGTTATACCGATGAAAAGTCGGGTAAACACTATGAGGATGTTCTGCTGCAAAGGCTCCCTGCTTTTGGCGGAAACATTGTAGCTACGATTGTAAATCCCGAGCATCGTCCGCAAATGGCCACCGTGCGCGAAGGAGTAATGAAAAAGGAGTTGTTTGACTCCAACTATCAGGGCAGGGTCGTTTGCCATGATGTAAAGGATTATGTTTCTGAAACGGACTTTGTCGTGAAGGTCATCGAACGTCACATTGAACGTGCCAAGCATAACCTCAAAGGTGCATCGGTAGTGGTGGCCGGAGGTTACGGCATGGGTTCTCGCGAAAATTTCAGCTTGCTTTTTGATCTCGCCAAGGAACTGCACGGAGAGGTAGGCGCAAGTCGCGCTGCTGTAGATGCAGGCTTTGTTGAGCATGATCGTATGATAGGCCAAACGGGCCTTACCGTACGTCCCAAACTTTATATTGCTTGCGGTATTAGCGGACAGATACAACATACTATAGGTATGCAAGATAGTGCTGTTATTATTTCTGTCAATAGCGACCCCGAGGCTCCTATCAATGCGCTTGCTGATTATGTAATTATTGGCCGCGTGGAAGAGGTGGTGCCGAAAATGATTAAGTATTATAAAATGAACAGTCATGGCTAATTTCTATACAGACAGTCCGGAACTCAAGCATTACTTGAATCATCCGTTGATGAAACGCATCGTAGAGCTACGCGAACGTGATTTTGAGGAGAAGGATCAATATGCCTATGCACCTAAAAATCATGAGGATGCAATGGATAATTATGACAAGGTACTCGAAATCATAGGCGAGATTTGCGGAGATATTATTGCTTCCAATGCCGAGGGTGTAGACCATGAAGGCCCTACGTGTGCGGATGGCCATGTATTCTATGCTTCGGGTACCGAGCGAAACTTGGACGCATTGCGCAAAGCAGGTCTTATGGGCATGTCGATGCCGCGACGCTTCGGAGGACTCAACTTCCCCAGCATGGCCTTTATGGTTGCTGCTGACATGGTGAGCCGTGCCGATGCAGGGTTTGAGAACCTTTGGGCACTGCAAGATTGTGCTGAAACCATTTATGAATTTGGCAGTGAAGAGCAAAAGCAACACTATATCAGTCGTGTGTGCAATGGCGAAACCATGAGCATGGACCTTACCGAGCCTGATGCAGGCTCTGACTTGCAAAGTGCTCAACTTAAGGCTACTTATAACGAGACCGATGGATGTTGGTATCTTAATGGTGTGAAGCGCTTTATCACGAATGGTGATAGTGATATACATCTTGTGCTGGCTCGTTCTGAAGAGGGAACCAAGGATGGCCGCGGGCTTTCTATGTTTATTTACGACAAGCGAAGTGGAGGAGTTTCCGTGCGCCGTATCGAGAGTAAGATGGGTATCAAGGGAAGTCCTACTTGCGAACTCGTGTACAATAATGCCAAAGCAGAACTCTGCGGGGAACGTCGCCTCGGGCTCATCAAGTATGTGATGGCGCTCATGAATGGTGCGCGTCTTGGTATTGCAGCTCAGGCGGTGGGCATCTCTCAGGCGGCATACGAGGAGGCCTTAGCATATGCCCGAAATCGTCGTCAGTTTGGTAAGCCTATTATCGAGATGCTCCCCGTGGCAGAGATGGTTGGTAATATCAAAGCCAGGCTCGATGCCGTACGTGCGATACTATACCAGACTTCGCGTTATGTGGACATTTACAAAGCGCTCGAGGATATCAGCAAGGAACGCAAACTTACTCCGGAGGAACGTAAGGAACAGAAATACTACGCCAAGCTTGCCGACTCGTTTACACCTCTTTCGAAAGGTTTGGGTAGTGAGCTCTGTAATCAAAATGTGTATGACTGCGTACAGGTGCATGGCGGCTCGGGTTATATGAAAGACTATACTTGCGAGCGACTCTATCGTGATGCACGTGTTACCAGCATTTATGAGGGTACGACTCAGATGCAGGTGGTGGCAGCCATACGCTATGCCACTTCAGGTTTCTATGCAGACGTAATGAGGGAGTTTGCCGAGTGGAAGGTTTCGCCGGAACTTGAGTACTTGAAGGTGCGCCTTGATGCATTGGTTGCACGTTATGAAGAGGCTGTGAATATTGTTGTAGAGCAAAAGGAGCAGGAACTCACCGATCTTATGGCTCGTCGTTTAGTAGAGATGGCAGGCTATATTATCATGAGCTACTTGTTGCTGCAGGATGCAACTACCAATGCCGAACTGTTTGCTACATCTGCTCATCTGTTTGTGCGCTGGACCGAAGCTGAAGTTGACAAGCATACAGGCTATATTAGTCGTGTAAATATCGATGATTTGACCTGTTATCGCAAGGTGTAAGGTGGGCTCTGTAAGGACTTTATATCGGACGGGGGCTTGCTTTGGCAGCCTCCGTTTTCTATTTATAATATGGTGCGAGTCGTTTTTGTGCAAATAAAGAGTGTGTAGCCCTTAAAAGTGTTGCTATGGGCCTATGTAGAGTACAAAAAAAAGCGTTTTTTGCAAATAATTGCCTAATAAATCGTATGTTGAGAAAAAAAAGCCTATATTTGCACCCTTGTTTGAAATTGGATTGATTTTATTCGCATCAGTTTATCGTTTTGAACAAACCATAAAAACAAATAACAAAATAAAATAACTAACAAAATGCAAAACAAAGGATTTGTAAAAGTAATTGCGGTATTGCTCACTGTAGTGTGCGCATTTTACCTTTCCTTCACATTTGTGACACGCCACCACGAGAAGGAGGCTGCACAATATGCTGGAGGTGAATCGGTGTATATCGATTCAATTATGAACAAGAAGGTCTACTTGGGTGTATATACCTTTAAGCAGACTCGTGAGATGGGTATTGGTCTTGGTCTTGACCTTAAGGGCGGTATGAACGTAATCCTTGAGGTATCGGTTCCCGATGTAGTAAAGGCTTTGGCTGACCACAAAACTGATGAGGCTTTCACAACTGCTATCGCTAATGCAAGCAAGCAGGCTGTCAACAGCAACAGTGACTTCATTACCTTATTTATTAAGGAGTATAAGACTCAGAAGCCCGATGGTACACTCGCTGAACTCTTCGCAACACAGCAGTTGAAGGATAAAGTGAACACCAAGAGCACTGATGCTGAGGTCGAGGCTGTTATCCGTGCTGAGGTTGAGGCTGCTATCGCCAACTCTTTCAACGTGCTCCGTACACGTATCGACCGCTTCGGTGTGGCTCAGCCCAACATTCAGGAACTCGAGGGTGGCATGGGTCGTATCATGGTAGAGCTTCCTGGTGTAAAGGAGCCCGAGCGTGTGAGAAAGCTTCTCCAGGGTTCGGCTAACCTTGAGTTTTGGGAGACCTATACTGCCTCAGAGATTGCACCTTTCCTTGCTGCTGCTGATGGTAAGCTCCGCGATATTATTGCAGTAGAGAACCCCGAGGCTGCAGAGGCTACTGCAGAGGCTACTGCTGAGGTGGCAGCTGAGGAGGAGTCTGTAGACCTCTCTGCTCTTACTGGCAACGATGCAGCAGACGCTGTTGATGCTGCCGCTATCGCCAAGGCTAAGAAGGAGAATCCTTTGCTTTCAGTACTGCAGGTAATGCAGGGTCAAAGCTGTGTTGTAGGTTATGCCCATAGCCGCGATATTAAGCAGATTGATGAGTATCTCGCTCGTGAAGAGGTGAAGGCAATGCTTCCCCGTGACCTTAAGCTTATGTGGGGCGTGAAGGCTATCGATCAGGATGGCAAGATTTTCGAGCTCTATGCAATCAAGTCTACTCAGCGCAATGGTCGCGCTCCTCTTGAGGGTGATGTAGTAGTATCTGCTACTGATGACTATGACAATAATGGTCGTCCCAGCGTGTCAATGACAATGAACTCTGACGGCGCACGTCGTTGGGCTCAGCTCACCAAGCAGAACATCGGCAAGCCCATTGCTATTGCTCTTGATGGTTATATTTATAGCGCTCCTAACGTTCAGAACGAGATTACAGGTGGCCAGTCACAGATTACCGGTCAGTTCTCACAGGAGGATACCAAGGACTTGGCTAACGTGTTGAAATCTGGTAAGATGCCTGCTCCTGCAAAGA
The DNA here is from genome assembly GCA_045660385.1 of Bacteroidaceae bacterium. Taxonomy (GTDB): domain Bacteria; phylum Bacteroidota; class Bacteroidia; order Bacteroidales; family Bacteroidaceae; genus UBA1189. Next base: position 25,377 of record JAZRDT010000128.1, read on the forward strand.
TTGTTCAGGAAGACATCGTAGGCCCTTCACTCGGTCAGAAGTCTATCCAGCAGGGTATCATCTCATTCATTGTTGCATTCATCGTATTGATGATTTATATGTGTGCTACCTACGGCTTCATCCCTGGTATGGTAGCTAATGGCGCACTTATCCTTAACTTCTTCTTTACATTAGGTATCTTGGCTTCGTTCCAGGCTGCATTGACCATGTCTGGTATCGCCGGTATGGTATTGACCCTCGGTATGGCCGTGGATGCTAACGTGCTTATCTATGAGCGTACTAAGGAGGAACTCCGTGCAGGTAAGACTGTGAAGCAGGCTCTCAATGATGGTTATAAGAATGCTTTCTCAGCAATCTTCGACTCTAACTTCACCTCTATTATTACCGGTATCATTCTCTTCAACTTCGGTACAGGTCCTATCCGTGGCTTCGCTACCACATTGATTATTGGTATCGTTTGCTCATTCTTTACAGCTGTGTTTATGACACGTCTTGTATATGAGTGGCGTTTGGGTAAGGAGAAGTGGACTAACCTCAGCTTCACCACAGGTCTCTCTAAGAACCTCATGCGTAATACAAATGTGAACTTCATGGGTGCTGCCAAGATTTCATTCGCAGTGTTTGGTGCGGCTCTTCTCGTTAGCATCGCATCTTTCGGTATCCGTGGATTGAGCCAGAGCATTGACTTCACTGGTGGTCGCAACTTTACTGTAAAGTTCGAGAATAAGGTTGTGCCTGAGGATGTAGAGGCTATCCTTGCTAAGAAGATTGGCGAAGATGCATCTGTGTCAGTGATTGCTCTCGGTGGTGATGGACAGACCGTACGTATCAGCACCAACTACCGTATTGAGGACGACGCTCAGGATATCGATGCAGAAATCGAAATGTTCCTTTATGAGGCATTCATGGATGCTAAGTTGCTTAGCAGTGACCTTACATATGATGTATTCATCGATCGCGATAACCACACAGGAGGCTCTATCATCAGCTCGCAGAAGGTAGGTCCTAGCATGGCTGACGATATTACACGTGGTGCTATTTGGTCGGTAATCCTTGCATGGGCTGCAATCTTCTTGTACATCCTGTTCCGTTTCCGCAACGTAGCATATAGCTTCGGCTCTGTTGTAGCTCTTGTAGTTGATGTTGTACTTATTATGGGTACCTATTCATTGCTCAGTGGCGTATTGCCTTTCTCAATGGATGTTGACCAGACCTTCATTGGTGCTATTCTTACTGCTATCGGTTACTCTATCAACGATAAGGTGGTAATCTTCGACCGTATCCGTGAGTTCTTCGGTCTCTATCCCAAGCGTGACAAGAATCAGCTTTTCAACGATTCACTCAACACTACACTTGCTCGTACCATCAATACCTCAGTAAGTACACTCGTTGTGCTCCTCTGTATCTTCTTCCTTGGTGGTGAAAGCATCCGTAGCTTCTCGTTCGCTATGATTCTCGGTGTAGTATACGGTACTTGCTCATCTCTCTTCCTCGCTGCACCTTTGGCATACCGCTTGATGTACAGACAGGATAAGAAGACTGCTGCAAAGGCATAAGAGCTTGATTAGTGGAACAATTAAACTCTGTAGAGGAGGGAACTGTCGTTAGACATTCCCCTCCTCTTTTAGTTTATAATCCTCGAAAGAAAAATAATGCAGAGTTTTATTGCATCTTAGGTATTATTTCTTACCTTTGCCATTCAGTTTAAGAAAAATCAATTAAAAGAAATAATACTATGAGTTTTAAGATTATTAGCGCAGCTGAAGCTGCGAGTCATGTGAAGCATGGATATAACGTAGGTTTGGGTGGCTTCACTCCTGCTGGTACTCCTAAAGTGGTGACAGCCGAGATTGCACGTATTGCAGAGGCTGAGCATGCTGCAGGACGCCCATTTCAAATAGGTCTTTTTACAGGCGCATCTACCGGAGATTCGTGCGATGGCGCTCTCACCCGTGCCAAGGCGTTACGCTATCGCGCTCCTTACACCACGAATGGCGATTTCCGCAAGGCTGTGAATGCTGGTGAGATTTCCTACAATGATATCCATCTCTCTCAGATGGCTCAAGAGCTTCGTTACGGCTTTATGGGCAAGGTTGATGTGGCCATTTTGGAGGCTTGTGACGTGACTCCAGACGGCAAGATATATCTTACTGCTGGTGTGGGCATTGCACCTACTGTGGCCCGCTTGGCTGATAAGATTATTATTGAGCTCAATAGTGCTTATGGTACAGCTCCTAAGGGGTTGCATGATATTTACGAACCTATTGATCCTCCAATGCGCCGCGAGATACCGGTTTATAGCCCCAGCGATCGTATCGGAACAACCTATATTCAAGTAGATCCAGCTAAGATTGTAGGTGTCGTTGAGGTGAATCTTCCTGATGAAGCGCGTCCTTTCACTGATGCTGACCCCATTACCATGCAGATTGGTCACAATGTGGCGCAATTTCTTATCAACGATATGAAACGTGGTATCATCCCCTCTACTTTCCTCCCTTTGCAGAGTGGCGTAGGTAATGTGGCCAATGCGGTGCTCGGTGCACTTGGCGCGGATCCAACTGTTCCTGCCTTTGAAATGTATACTGAGGTGATACAGGATTCTGTAATCGACCTCATTCGCTCTGGTCGTTGTAAGTTTGGTAGTACCTGCTCACTCAGTGTGAGCAATGAGGGCCTCAAGAGTATCTACGATGATATTGACTTCTTCAAGGATAAACTCATTTTGCGCCCATCAGAAATATCTAATCACCCTGCGGTTGCACGTCGCTTGGGACTCATTTCTATGAATACTGCCCTCGAAGCTGATATATATGGCAATGTGAACTCTACTCATGTGTGCGGTACAAAGATGATGAATGGTATAGGTGGTTCGGGTGACTTTACTCGTAATGCATACATCAGCATCTTCTCTTGCCCTTCAGTGGCTAAGGATGGTAAGATTAGTGCTATTGTCCCCATGGTGTCGCATGTGGATCACAACGAGCATAGCGTCAATATCATGATTACTGAACAGGGTATTGCTGACTTGCGTGGAAAAAGCCCTATGGAGCGTGCCAAGGCTATCATAGAGAATTGTGCACACCCAGATTATCGTCAGATGCTGTGGGATTACCTCCACCTTTCTGCTAAGGGGCATACGTGCCATAATCTGCGTGCAGCATTCGGTATGCATGACGCTTTGATGCGCAAAGGTGATATGCGCTTGACAGATTGGAGCGAATTTGCTTAATAGAACAATTAGTTGTATATCTTATTCAAATCCCGGAATTTTTTAAGAATTTCCGGGATTTGTGTATGTATTTCTCGTACTTTGTGCTATCTTTGCGTTTGTTTTATAAGAAAAAGATTTGAGATATGAAAACTCTTGAGAAAATTTATGCAGAGAAACTGCTGAGAATCAAAGCTATTAAGTTGCAACCTTCAAACCCCTTTACATGGGCTTCCGGTTGGAAATCACCTTTCTATTGTGATAATAGAAAGACCCTCTCTTATCCTGGTCTGCGTGACTTTATCAAGATTGAGTTTGCTCGTGTTATCCAAGAGCGTTTCGGACAGGTAGATGCCATTGCTGGTGTGGCTACAGGTGCCATTGCTATGGGCGCTCTCGTGGCCGACTTGCTCAACCTTCCCTTCGTATATGTACGTTCGGCTCCCAAAGACCATGGTTTGGAGAACCTCATCGAGGGTGACCTCCGTCCCGGTATGAAGGTCGTAGTTGTTGAAGACCTCATCTCTACTGGTGGTAGCAGCTTGAAGGCAGTTCAGGCCGTTCGTAACAATGGTTGCGAGGTTATCGGTATGGTTGCTTCATATACATATGGTTTTGATGTTGCTGAGAAGGCTTTCGAGGCAGCTGATGTGAAGTTGATTACATTGACCAACTATGAGGCTGTGCTTGAGGTGGCTCAGGAGACTGGTTATATTACAGAGGATGAGCTTCCCTTGCTCAATGAGTGGCGTAAGGATCCTGCTCACTGGAATCAGTAATCAGCACTATGCTATAAAATTGTGCTCCTATGAATCAGTTTGAAAGCAAAGTGGTGAATATACCTTATAGCCAACAACGTGTGTATGATATGTTGTCGGACCTCTCCCATTTGGAGAGTGTGAAGGACCGCATACCGCAGGATAAGGTGAAGGAGTTGAAATTTGACCGCGATACCGTAAGTATCAGCGTAGCTCCCGTGGGCGACATCGCTTTCAAGATTATCGAGCGTGAGGAACCCAAGTGCGTGAAGCTTGAGGCAACTACCTCTCCCATTCCCCTTACTCTGTGGATACAGATGTTGCCCACCTCTGACGAGGCCAGCAAGATGAAACTCACCCTGCGTACGGAGCTCAATCCCTTCATCAAGGGAATGGTGCAGAAACCCTTGCAAGAGGGTATAGAGAAGATGGCAGAGATGCTTGCGCAGATTAGCTACTAGCAGTGTCTTCCATTTTCTGTCCCTTTGTTAACATCGTTTTTGATTAATCAATATTGTTATGTCCCTGTCCACCGTGGTGTGCAGGGATTTTTTTATACCTTTTGGGTACTTGACATATTGTAAGTTTTTCAACAGCAATGCTTGACAAGTGTAATTCCTGTCTCCTTTCGTGGTGCGTGCAGTATCTCCTCTCTGTCTTGGTGTCATACTCTCCGCTGTTGGCTTAAAACATGTTTTATAACATAAAGTGGGGAGTGGTTCTCTTCCTCTTCTCCAAATAAACGGATAAAAAGTTGTGCTAGTCCGTGAAAATATGTATTTTCGCTTGTTAAAACAGAAAACAGCAAAATACAAATTTATTTATTAATTAACAAAATTACTACATTATGAAAAGAAGACTTAGTCTTTTGATGACATTGCTCATCGCGTTATGCACAAGCAGTGCATGGGCGCAGTCTATCGTTAGTGTAGGTACAAACCTTGACTTCTCGGAAGGTACTCCGGTGGACAATGGAATTTGTACTTATGCGAAGGATATTGAAAGTAATGGAACAACCTACAGCCAGATGTTGGAGGTGACAGGTTGGACGTTGGGCGTTGAAAATGGCGATGCTCGCGCTGGAGGTTTGTTCGCTTATGGCTCAAACCATTGGCTGGGTGGTACGGGTTACAATGTGCCGGCTACCAATCCCGAGGGTGTAGCTGAGGGTAATGCACTTGGCGTTGTTGCTGTATGGAGTGGCACTGTTCAGTATGTACAGAATGTGACTCTTGAGGCTGGTGATTATGTGATTAGCATCCCTGTTTACAATGCTGTGGGTGGTACCACTGCTCCTACCAAGAGCCTTATCGGCTTCATCGCTGATAATGGTACCGAGTACTTGGCTCCTGCCAAGGCTTATGCTGTAGGCGCTTGGACTGTGGAGACTATTAAGTTTACACTGACAGAAACCACAACTGGTAAGCTCTCACTTGGCTATACTGCTCCCAATTCAGGCTCAGGTGCTAACCAGCACCTCTTCATTGATAAGGTGGAGATTCTTGCCGTGACAGAGGCTGACCTTGCACGTATTGATCTCAATGCAGCTCTTGTATCTGCCCAAGCTATCGTTGATGCTAAGGTTGGTGTAGGTGCTGGTGTATTTATGTACTCAGAGGAGGCTTACAATACTTACGCTGCAGCTGTTGCGGCTGCCAAGGCTGTAAGCGAGAATGCAGAGGCAGACAAGGCTGCTCTTGTAGATGCACTTGCTGCTCTCAATGCTGCAACTGAGGCTTATGTGGTAACAGCGCCTGCAGCCGATGCGGTATATGCAGTGAAGTTCAATGGTTCTGAGAACTATCTTACTATCGGTGAGTCTACCATTACAATTGATGCTACAGTAGATACTCTCAGTTTCGAAGCTGTGGGTAACGGTAAGTATTATGTGCACGACAATGCTGGAAAGTACTTGAGCTATGCCGGTAACAACAAATGGACAATGACCGCTTCTGCTGACGTGAAGGATGAGTGGACCATCTCTGTCAATGCTGAAGGTCTCTATACATTTGTAGGTAAGAATGGTGGTATCGGTGTTGACGGTACTGAGGCTGGTGCTACATGTTATGGCGACAAGAATGGTGCTGCTGTAGCCTTGTGGTCAATTGCTGAAATCGTAGTTGAGGACACTCCCGTTATTCCCGATGAGCCTAAGACTGACTATACTGATGCTATCGTGAATGCTGACCTCTCTGCCGCAGATGCTTGGAATGACGAGGGTACTAAGGGTATCAAGGACGGTATGGTGAAGGTGGGTTCGCAAGCTGTATATGATTTCAGCCAGACCATCACACTCCCCGCAGGTCAGTATAAGATGACAGCTAAGGCTGTATATCGCTATGGTAGCGACGAGCAGGCTGAGTACGATGCTATCCAGGCTGGTACTGAGACTCACAAAACAAAGCTTTATGCTGAAACTGCTACTAAGAAGTATGAGGCTAACGTGCAGAACCGTAACGATGGCGCTTCTGATACCGATTATGCAGCAGGTAATGGCTCTGTAACCATCAATGGTAAGTTCGTGCCCAACTCATCTGCAGCCGTTCAAGCTTGGTTCGATGCTGGACAGTATGTCAACGAACTCGTATTTAATGTATATGAGGATGGTCAGGTAAAGATTGGTATCACTACCGCTGACGGTGTTGCCGGTGATTATACCAACATCGGTGCATGGACATTGACTCGCTTGGGTGATGCAGTGGAAGAACCAGTAGAGCCTGATACTCCTGATACTCCCGTAGCTCCCGCTTTGGACGGTACCTATTTCTCTGTGGCTGCTGCTACTTCTACTTTGGAGTATGAGAAGTGGTATCTGTTGAAGAGTCAGGGACGTAATGCCTATATCAATGAGTTGGGTACAGAACTTCGCATGAAGGGCGCCGGTGATCTTGCTGCTATCAATGCAACAGATGATAACAAGGGCCTGTTCTTCAAGTTAGGTAAGGGTACTGCTGAAGGTACCTATACTATCGTATCGGGCAATGGCAACTATTTCACTATTGCAGGAAGTAGTTCGGCCGTAAGTGCAACAGCTGTTGATTATATCATTGGCAATGTCGCAGAAGGTGTATTCTATATGCAGGATCCTGCCAGCAGTGTAGTAGCTGATGCTAATGCTGCCGGTGGTACATTCGTTGGTTGGGGTACAACAGTTCCTACTAGTGCCGGTGGTAACAACTGCTACCAGTTCATGGAGGTTGAGTTTATCGATGCTACGGCGGCAGAGTCAATCGTTAAGGCTTCTAGTATGTTGTATGACTTGCAGGTAGCTTATGGTTTGGTAACTGATGCCTCAAAGTTCTCTTCTAATGCTCCTGAGACCTCAGAAGGTTCGCTGGGTGCACTTATTGATAACAACTACGGCACATTCTTCCATTCTGCATGGAGCTATACTGTTGAGGGCGCACACCACTTACAAATGGAGGTGAGCGAGCCCACAGAGAGCCTCTTCTTCTACTTTAAAAAACGTTCGCAGAACAACAATAACCGTCCTACTGATATTACCATCTTCGGTAGTAATGATGGTGAGAACTTCGTCGAGATTACCAATCTCAATAGCGGATTCCCCACTGATGCGGCTGTTGTAGACTATACTTCAGAGATTATTACAGCTTCAGAGGCATACAAGCATTTCCGCTTCGTAGTGAACGCTACAAGTAATGCGACTGCTTTCTTTACCTTCTCTGAGTTCTACCTCTTCCCTGGAAATCAGACCATCATTGATGCAATTGCAACATCTAAGGCGTTGGTGGAAGCTGGTATTGGTGCTGAAAACTTTGATGAGTTGAAGGCTAACTTCGAGGCTGCTTATAATAAGGTACAGGAGGACAAGTTCAATAAGGTGTTCAATACAGCAATCGCTGATGCTGAGGCTATCTTGGCTGCAGCTTCTCATGCTGAAGTTCCTGCATTGGGCCAGTACTCTACTGCAGGCTATACTGAGTTTGAAGCAACACTCGCTGCATTGAAGAATGAGGCTACACAGGAGAACCTGGAGGCTATCAATGTTGCTGTAGCTAAGTTTGAGGCTACCAAGTGCTTGCCCGTATTTACTATTAATGGTGTAATCGACTATGCAGCAGGAAAGTCTATCTACGAAAATGCTGAGGGTGGCTTGAACTTCAAGCTGACAGACCTTGCCGATGAGACCATGCTTTGGGCATTTGATATGACTGAGACTGTAGTAGGTGTTACCGAGAAGGTGGTGGTGAAGAACCTCGCTACTGGTAACCTCTTCTGGGGTGCTCCCTCAATCAAGGTGGCTGAGACCTCTGAGGCTATTGCAGAAGATGGTATCTTCTTGTTCTACACTGAAGGTAATGGCACTGAAATACATGCTCAGAATAATAACCAGGTTGTAGTTCGTTGGGCCGACAAGGCTGCAACTTCAGGTTCGGCTTGGACATTCACTTATGTAGGTACTACTTATGATATCTACGATGTGGCACAGGCTGCATGGGTAAATGTATCTAATGACTACATGGTAAGCGCAGATCTTTCTTCAGAGTCAGGATGGACTGCTGCCGGTGTTGACGATCACGGTGCTGAGGCTCACAAGTTCTTGGCATTCTATGCTGGTTGGGGTGAATTGGAGCAGCCTACTACTGCAAGTCTCAAACAAGAGGTAACCCTCCCCGCTGGTGAATATCGTCTTACTGGTAAGGCTTACTTCCGTCAAGGTGAGAATGCTGCAACGAATCCCGAAAAGTCGCTCGGTTACATGGTAGCTGGTGACAACAAGGTATTGGTTCCTGCATTGGGTAGCATTGAGGCAGGTTTGAGCGTAGGTAGCTTCGAGACAGCTGCAGATGCATTCTATAATAAGGACCTCTTCACTTGCGTTCTTGAGTTTACTCTTGAAGAAACTACAACCTTGAGCATTGGTTATGAGTGCGACTTCGACGAGATGCGCTCATGGATGGGTCTCGGTTCAATGAAACTCGAGAGAAACGTAACACCTGCTGCTAAGTTCCTCGATCAGTATGCTGCATACGAGATGTTGCAGGCTCAGTATACCTCGCTCTATATGCTGAATGGTGTGATGAACAGATGGTCTGTTATCCAGGAGGCTGCTTGGGCATTGAAGAGTGCTCTTGAAAATGGCGAGAAGGTATTGAGAGCTAAGTTGGATGCCTCTATGGCTGCTATGGCTGCTATGACTGTTGATGTGAAGGCTATCGACGAGTATTATAACAATGTATTCACTCCGTTGAACGACTTGTGCTTCGCAACTCAAGAGAACTCAACTCCTAATTCAGATGACGTATATGCAGCATTTGATGAAGCATGCATGCTGGGCGGATTTATGAACCTCTATAGTAATGTGGCTACATTGGAAGACCTTCAGGGTATCGTTGCTGCTATGGAGGCTGGACGTCGTGAATATGTTTTGAATGCAGTACCTGCTGAAGGCTTTACATTCGACTATACATTCCTTATTGCAGGTGTAGGCGACTCTTCTGACGGTTGGGTGAAGAATATTGATGGCTTCTCTGGTAACTTCGTATATAAGGTGTCAGCCGAGAAGGATACCGAGACCTTGAAGAAGACTGGCTTCATTGAGGCTTGGAATCCTAGCGCTTATAATGGATCAATCAGCTACACAGCCAACGAATTGCCTAATGGTTATTATAAGGTGTCAGCTTATGCATTCACCAATGGCGGAACATCATTCTTCGCTAATGACAAGTCTGTAGTGGTAGAGAATACCAGTATGTATGTTCAGCCTATTGTGGATAGTGTGCTAGTAATTGATGGCACACTCCAGTTTGGTCTCAATGTAGAGAATGCTAACTGGGTGGGTATCACAAATGTAGAGTTGGCTTATATGGCTTCTGGACCTTGCAAGAAGACCTACGATGTAGTTCTTGAGGATGTTAAGGTTGCTAGCATGGCTTCAGAGACAGTAATCAGCGCTGAGGTGATGGCTGAGATCGTAGAGTTGCTGGGTGCTCCCGCATCAGAACTTACCTTCCAGCTCGTTGATACC
>JAZRDT010000129.1:0-21659 GCA_045660385.1 Bacteroidaceae bacterium
GGGATAGCCAGTGTAGTGCAAATAAACGCGGTCGTTCCACTTGTTGCCTGTCAATTTCACCTTGTCAGCGTTGATGATGATAACGTTGTCACCACAGTCTACGTGAGGAGTGAAGTTGGGTTTGTACTTACCTCTCAGCAATTTAGCCACCTTTGTACCCAGACGGCCAAGAACCTGATCAGTAGCGTCAACAACAACCCATTCTTTGGTTGCTGTAGCCTTGTTCACAGAAATGGTCTTGTAACTTAAAGTGTCCACTTTCTAAATTCTTTTTAAATTATTACTACTAAAAAACTTTTTCTTCTTTTTTTCTCTAACGCAACCCGATTTTTGTTCGGGAAAGCCCCCTTACGCTCCGCTTTTCCGTGTAGGCTAATCCACGAAAAGGCCTCACTTGGAGGTTTAACACGCTCATTCATAACCTTTTATTCCAAAGGTTGATAATAATCGGCTTGCAAAATTACTACATTTCTATGAATCAGCCAAATAAATCGCAATATTTTAAACAGTCTGCGGCTTTGCGATAGCAGCTGAGCTGCTGGTGAAAATGCCTGCGGCATGGTGAAAGCGTCGTTGACGCGGTGAAAGAAGCTACGCTTCGGTTAAAGTTGCTCCGCAACGGTGAATGACAGCTTACGGCTGTACGAAAGCGAAAAACGCCATTAGCCGTTAGTCATTAACCGTTAGCCGTTAGCTATTAGCCGTTAGTCATGAACCCTTCACCGCGCTTTAGCGCTTTCACCGTTGCGCAGCAACTTTCACCGCACCAAAGGTGCTTTAACCCTTAACCTTTAACCGTTAACCATTAACCGTTAACCATTCAACGTTCAACATTACCGAACCACCACCTTCTTACCATTTACGATGTAGACACCCTTCTCCATAGCCTCTACACGTCGGCCCATCAAGTCGTAGATGGCCTGCTCGCCCACTTGCGGCAGTTCAACCTCCTCCACCGCGCTGGTCGACTGGATGGGATAGAAGGGCGCATCCTCCGTAAACTTATACTTACCATTGCTAGCCCAATCGAGTGAGAAGCGTACGAAACGCATCACAAAGCCATCGTATACACCATTCTCCTCATAGTACACACCCAGCGTACCGTCGGGGAGTACGACTGCTGCACTATAGGCCGATCCTCGGGGGCAGATGGTCTTGGGTGCGCCAAACGTGGCGCCCTCATCTGTTGACAATGCGATACTCACATTCTGGCGGCTACTGTGATTAGGCAAAGTCTGGAATGCAATATTCCAAGGGTTACCCTCTAAGGTAGAGCACCACACCATGTACTCACCGTCGCAAGCATTACCCGAGATACCCGTAGTAAAGCGTGTTTGCGAAGGCTTATGCCAGGTGGCACCCTCATCCGAGGTATAATTATAGTAGTTATATCCACTGGCACGCACACTGATGGCAAGATCTCCGTTATTACGCTCCAGGGTCTTGGGTTCGTCGGCACTCTTCGTACCACTCGTACCGCTCACATACCAGCTCTTTCCCCCATCCTTACTCATAAAGAAGTAGAAGTTCTGGCTATCATCGGCCTCACGGTTCACGAAGCTCGACACCAGCGTACCATCACGCTTCTGCAAGGCAGCCCCCGAGCCCGAGAATCCACTCTTCCACGTCTTGGTCTTGGGATTCGAGCACTTCGCGCCAAACAGGTCATCCGTATGGTCAACAGGAGTCTCCCAAGTCAGTCCGCCATCACGGCTTACAATGGTTTTCCAACGGGGAGGCTCAGCCGCTGTACCCGCAAAGAAGCCATGTCCATAGGTACCGGCACTTGTCATGATACCCACAATCTCACCGTTGTCGCGGTTCGTCACAATGGATGCATCGCCATGACCATAGTTACCCCCAGTCGCAGCTGTTCCAGCCACTGTCACCGGACCACTCCATGTGCGACCATTATCCTCCGAATACTGAGCCACGAGATAACAATGCGAGGGAAGGTCGGCACCATGCGCCTTACGGTCGTCGGTGAGCGTCACCAGTCGCTTGCCATCCTTTGTCACCGTGATGGAGGGGATGCGATAATAACGAGTTCCCATATCCATCGGCATCAGCACGGCGCCCTCCGAAAGGAATATCGTCACACTATGGGCAGGATCGCCATTCTTCTCGGCCACCTCTGCTCCGTCGATTGTATAAGACGAGATCACGGCATCCACCAGATGTCCCTCCTGGGCCGTCTCAGCAATATCATAAGCTATCCACAGATAATGGTCGCCCGGCTCCAGCGTACGTTTGCCTGTAATGGTGAAAGTTCCATCCTCGGCAAGCGTCACAGCCTCGCCAAACAGTTCGCCATTCTCTTCGCGCCAAGCCATCGCCCGCTCGGGATCCACAAACAGTTCGCGTGCATTGGTCGCAAAGTAGGCCTTCACATTCGTAATGTCGCCTCGGTCCGTACCTGCAAACGCACCCTTCACGCCCTGAAATTCGATACCACCTTCGAGACCGCTGACACGAATCGTAGAGCGCACAATCGGCTGGTCCGTATTGCCGATACCCGTACTAATCTTACCCTGTACCACATTGGTGTGTGCCAATTCGGCCAACGAATGGTTTGTATCCACCTCATCAAACTTCCAGAGAGAGGCGCCACCAGCTTCGGCCGCCCAGCGCACAATCACCTGACTCGCCTCCTGCGCATGCAGTTCAACCGCGTTGTCCTTAATCACAAAAGCGCCATAGGCACTATTTATATTGTAAATATAGTTAGGTTCGCTCACCACGCCAAACGAGGTGGAGCCCCCCACACCAGCACCTGCCGTACCAAAATACTCTCCTCTATAATTCTTGATAGCAAGCTTGCCATCCTTTTCCCAGAAGCTCCAGATACGATCGGCACTGAATGCCCTCTCTCCGAAGCGCAGCTTCCCCATATCCCGATCGTAGTAAATCACCTTACCATTGCAATAGTTCTTGGCAGTAGCCGCACTCGTGATATAGTACCAGTACTCATTGCCCTCGGTACTTATCTTTGCAGCCTCAACCCTATCCTCCACGATGGTCACGGTAAAATCCGTCAGCACCACGCCGTTGCCATTGTTACCAGCAAGCACGAACGACACCGTACCCGTCTTCAGGTTCGTAGCACTGATGGTCTGCGCCGTTGTCGACGTCCTGTAGGCCGCCCCATTATCCATCGTCAGATCCAGCGCCGTTGAATGATTGTTGTTTGTAAAGGTAAAGCTATACTCACTGAGCACATATCCCGTCGGGGCCATCAGCGTATAGGTTGCACTACCGGCTGTACCCGTCATGAGCTGCACATTATTGCCATCCCAATTCATGTTATTGGGTCCGCAGCCAAACTGCAGTTGCGGAGTCGCATTGCTCTTCCATGTACTGTTCCAGTTCTGATTTGCGGCCGTACCGCGATAGAGGTTACCGTTGGCCTTATCAATGGTGTAGCTTATCTCCGAAGGAGCCTCTTCAGCCTCATAGGTACGTTGTTCTACAGTTGGGAGATTCGCAAAGATTACGGTTGCCGCGCACAGCCACACCGCAAGGAATGTAAAGACTCTTTTCATGGTAAAAGACTTGTTGGTTAATCTTACTTTTAAAACAATGCTTGGTTAATGAATTTCGGAACAAAGATAACAAATCTTCCCAAAGAAATGCCCCATTTATCACAAAAAAACATTGGAGCGCAGCCTATCGGCCTATAGACGACACCTATCCCGTAAGAATGCCTGCGGCATGGTGAAAGCGTCCTTGACGCGGTGAAAGCACCTATGGTGCGGTTAATCGCCGCGAGGCGGCTGGTTAAAGAAGCTGCGCTTCGGTTAAAGTTGCTCCGCAACGGTGAATGACAGCCTATGGCTGTACGAAAGCGAAAACAATAAATGCCGACGCTTATGCGCCGGCATTTATCATCATTAACCGTTCAACATTAACCGTTAACCATTAGCCGTTAGTCATTAACCATTAACCTTTAACCATTCAACATTAAACATTAACCGTTAACCATTAAACACTACCGAATCATCACCTTCACCCTCGTGCCATCACTCATCTGCAGAATATTGAGTCCCTCCTGCATGTCGTCGATGCGCACACCGTGAGCGTTGTAAATAGCCACCACCGTGGGTTCCTCAGCAACAGATTCGACATTCGTGTCAACATCCTCATCCACTCGGAAGCTAAGTGCAGCCACCGCTTCAAGCGGAGTGATATATGCGCGGAACGCCTTTATCGTATTGGTACCATCCGTGGCTGCGCGATAGAACACATTGTTACTTATGAAGAACGAGCCTTTAGGCACCGTACCCTTCTCATACACAGCCTCAAAATCCACACAACCTTTACCAGAATCAGGCAATTTCGTCGACACCTGCACATACTCGCCCTCTATCTTCTCCACCTTCTCCTTGACGCGCACCATGTAGGGAACGCCAGCTTTTATCATACCAGTACTCTCAAATTCAAGACGAATAGCGTCGCCATTTCTTGTTGCATCGACCAATTCCTTCACCTCCCAACCAGCAGGCACCTTCATATCAAAGGGAATGACGAAAGTGTTCCAATAATTGGCCTTGATCGTACGCCTTACAATCACCTTATCGTAAACCTTCCGTTCATCGATGTTTGGCAAATTCTCGTCACCCTCATTCAGTTCAAGCGTTTGCACACCATCGCCAAGGCAATATAGACTAAAGTCTCCGAAGAAGCTCCAATCACCAGCCACAAGCGTCTCCTTCTTCGCACCGATGGTAATATCACCGATTTCCGACACCGTGATATCCACCGTATTATATCCATTCTTCGGCTGATATTTCCCGCAGCCGTCAATAGCGTGGGCTCCTGCCTGCATATCATCAGGCACAGGCTTACCATCATATTTCTCAGCCGACCAACGCCCCCAATAGGTATCCTCCGACGGATCATCCGAGATTGCCATCACCTCTGCTAAATTCTCCCCTTCGGGATGGCTGATATAGATCTTCGCATGGCGTTTCAGCGTGCCGTTGTTATGAGCAGTGTAGTTGTCGCCCTGATAACCGTAGCGGTAGAATGCACGCGTCTGCAAGCGATACGAACCAGCCGGCATACCATAGAGAATCTGTGAAATATGGAAGTTTGTATTCCAGAACTCCACGCTACCATACGCCACACCCGGTGTGGGCGAAGTTGTCCATCCCGCATAGGAGTCATTATCAAATCCTGCCTGTTCCACCACAAGCGCAGTCACATCGATCGGATTGTCCTTAGTAGCCGTAGCCATTGCATCGGCCAGCAGATAACGGTTGGTGATACCCTTCACCTCGATCACAGCTGCAGGGATCTCACTATCGGCATAGATGCCTCCCGAGTAGTTTTTCTGCACCCCACCGAGCTCCGTTTCAAAAGCCATTTTGCCATATGTGCTCGGATGAGCCGCAGCCTTTGCCTGTGCTGTAGCTATTTGTGCAGCCAGGGTCTTATACACCTCGATAGAAGCCTTCGCTTTAGGCACCGCTTCACCTTCGGCCAATTCGCTCATTGCATTAGACCATGCCTGACTATCACTCGAGGTCGCTGTACCCTTTTTGAGCTTGGAGATATAGGTTGCAGCCGCACTATTCACCTTATCCACCGCCTGCTGCAAGGTAGCTTTCACCACATTCCACATCGGCTGTTCGAGCAGTTCCAATGCCTCAGCAACAGCGGCGCGTGTAGCCGCCTCGATATCTTCGGGCGCCACCGCGGTAGAGGTGAGTGCCTTCACCTCACTGGCAGACAAAGCATAGTTATAGATACGCACATTGCTCATATAGCCCTTGAATGCCGGGTCAGCTGCAAACTGCGAGCGGCCAAGATAACTCAGTGTAGGAGCCACATCGGAGGGGCGCAGGGTGATACCCGTAGTAGAGGCATTCTTCACTCCATTGATATAGATAGTCACCTCATTGGCACCGATGGTAACGGCGATGTGCTTCCAAGTACCCGTACCCAGCGTGGTAGTAGCATCGAGGCCTTGCGTTGTATTACCCTTCTTAATCTCGAAACGCATCGTGCTGCCATTGGTGGGAGTAAGGAAGAGATATTCATCCTCACCGTTACCAAAGTCGAAGATACGCTGCCAAGCCGTGGTGCTACCCCCCTTGACCCAAGCAGCGAAGGTCATCTGCTTCATATCACCCACATGGTAAGGAAGCTTCAGATAGTCGTCGGAGCCATCAAACGAGAATGCAGCCTTCTCCTCATTGGTCGTCAAGGTCACGCCATAGGGCACCGCATGCAACTTATTCTCCGTGTTGTCGTCATACGACATACCCATCCAATGCCCCACAATCGCATTGCCTTCGGCAGTCTTCGTGGAAATCTTATCCGATGCTCCGCTGAGATTATAGGCCTGGTCAATCGCTTTGATGCGATAGGTCAACGCTTGTCCCTTACGACAAGTATTATCAATGAAGCTTGTTCCCTTCACCTTACGACCGATACATTCCCAAATGCCCGCGACACTGTTTTGTCGATACACCATATAGCCAAAGATATCAGCCTCCGTGTTTGCCTTCCAGCTAAGTTTCACAGAGCCCGATTGCGGTGTAGCTGTAAGTCCCGCAGGCGCTGCAGGAGCCGTGGTGTCGACCTTATTACCGGCAGGCACAAACTTCCACAGCAACTTATCGCTACCATCGTTGGTCCACTGATGCACATTGGCGCCATCGGCCGTACTTCCACCATCCACTGCCAGATAGAGTCCGCTCTCATAGTTCCTGACATGATAGTATCCATCGCCCACATAATCCAAGTGCCAACGCTGCCATACGTTAGGAGGGGTCGACAAGGCATCACCATCAGACCATGCACTGGCATCAGCACCCGCATCCATATTCCATGCCTGCGCATCAAGATAGAGAGGAATCGAAGAGGTATTAGCATTGCGGATGACCACATAACTATAGTCACCAACCGTCATCTTATCGATTGGATACACCTCCCACACCTGATTATTCTGCGCGCCATCGGACCACTGTTTCAGACTCTGACGAACCAGACTACCTCCAGGGAGCGAGAGCACCTTGCCCGAAGCCTTATTCACCAGTTTATACTTTCCATTGACCGGCTCGATAGGCACATCCTCACCCGTATGTATCTGGATAAGGCGTTCAGCATTGGTTTGGCCATTCTGATAACTGCCAGCAACTCCGCCTGGCACATCTTCAGTGTAGTCGTATGCTGGGCCATAGCCATCATAGTAAGCAAGACGACCTTTGGAGAGGAATCCCATCGTACCTGCAACAGCCTGACGTTCCGAAGTACCAATCAAGATCTTTGCCCGGTCGGCCTCGTCATCGTAACGATACACACCAGCCACTGAAAAATGATCGATATCCTCCTTATAGGCAAGCTGACTTCCATCGGCAATCAGGTGCGAAAACTCGGCACGTGCCACTCCATCATAAGCCCACCATGCGCCATATTCAGCACCATGGTTTACGGCCACCATAGCCTCCAGCACATTGTGCATTTCATCGGCAATGGCCCGCTTGCCATCCTTAACGCCCGTATCCCAAAAAGAGATAAGGTCGCTGAATGTTCCTGCTAACTGATGCGTATTGATAAAGTTGATATTATTCTTTACCGTACCATACCAGGTTTTTCCCTCCGAATCATTCAAGGTGTTGGGACCAAACACGCGCCCTTTGAGCGTAGCATTGCTTTGCATCACCTCGGCCACTGCATTGAAGGCCTTAGCGCTCTTACCGCTAGTACCGAGTGCATCATAGTCAGGCTCATTGAAGGGTGCCACGGCAACCACCGTATAACCTTTAGCTTCGATGTACTTTACAGCGAGTTCCATTTGCTTTACATAATTGGTGCGACGTTTTTTATCTTTAGTTGCAGACAAAAAACTGCTTGCCGTCCAGTTCGATTCGCTCACAGAACCAGACGAGTCACTCATATCACACAGAAGCAACAAACGCTTTGCTCCAGTGGGAGCGATATTGTTGAGTTCGGTATCAATGGAAGATTTCTGAGCATCCGTCAACGATGAAGGCGCTGAAGAGCTGGTATTATTATCTCCAATGAAGCCCACACGGGCAATATTCAGATACTCCTGGCCCACCCAGTTACGTTGTTTATAGGCGAAGAAGTCCCAGCTCCATCCACCCATACCAGCTACAAAAGATTGTTTTTTACCATCGGCAGCGATATCGTAGGGAATATGTTCCGTCCACGGATTGGCCGTCATTGCGCTACTCGACGTAGTATTATTCTGCGCAGAAACACTGAGGCCCAGCAGGGCAACTGTGCATAAAATCAATGTGCGTTTCATTCGGTTTTCTTGTATTCCGCGCACAAAGGTAGCAAATGTGCACGAGAATACCAAAAAAACGTGTAAAATATACACGAAAAATACAGAAAAGATGCATAAATGGTTGCAAAATGATAAATTCACAGCCTGTGGTTGTACGATAACGATAGCTTAGCGCCGGAGGCGCGGTGAAAGCCACGGAGTGGCGGTGAAAGCACCTTTGGTGCGGTTAAAGAAGCTGCGCTTCGGTGAAAGTTGCTCCGCAACGGTTAAGGGGACAACCTGCGCTGTAACGTTGACGTTAACGTTGACGTTGACTGCCTCCGGGATGAATGCTTTGGTTTCACGCAGAAAGCACAGAAAGCACAGAATTACAACTCCTTACACACAAAACATAACAGCCTGCGGCTGTACGATGACGTTAACGTTGACGTTGACTGCCTCCGGGGTGTTTTATATTAAACACAAATGGCCATGAACCTTTAGGTCGCTGGCCGAGGGCGGTAGCCATTACGTGGGAAAAGCAATGGGCCACGAATTATCATGAAGCTTATCATGTTTCTCCGTTCATCATTAATCGTTAAACGTTGAACTAATTTATTGTCAACGCGAATTTAGACACGATTTCAAACGATTCATACATAGCTAACGCTTATATGCGGCCTGCAGGATGACTCGTTCGTATCTCGCGCAGAGGCCGCAAAGAGCGCAAAGGAACAGTGCTGATGACTAAGTCGCTAACACCTCATCTATTGCTACGCTCAAATGAGCCGATGAAATTCACAAAGGCTCCGCGATGTAGCTTGGACTCACGCCTTGTGTGACTACTTTGCGGCCTTCGTTCAAATTTGCGTAGCAAGAGGAACGGCAACCTTCAGACGAAACACTTAGCGTCCTTTGCGTCTTTGCGCGCCGACATGGTATGAGAATGTCGGTTGCGACAACGGAGCCTTTAGGGTCCCCAAGGAGTTATGAATTCGTTAGATTCGTTCGATTCGTGTTCGAGAAAAGCACTCATGCACTTGTTATTTTTTGGTAATAATATAGCAGTTGTTCACATCCTTGTTTATGTTCCCGTCATATCCTCTATATCTACTCTTCTTCGGGAATGTTGTTTTCTTGCTGCAGTCTGAATATCATTTTTTGACGCTCTATTTCATTTGTTGGCTGCTTCATGCATATACCAATGGCGAGCGGTCTCATCACTGACCGTAATCAATTCACGATAATGCGTCCAAGTAAGATTTGGCACTCGCGAGTGCCAAATCTCTATATCCCTAAAATAGAGGTAAAATTGAATATTCCTTATGCTAATGAGTTATACAGTTTTTAAGATCTACTAAGGTGCAATCATATTGTTAAATACATAATATTCCAATCGCTAGAATTCATTTTTTCTAAACTTTCATTACAGTATCATCTCTTTTTCTCGAACTCTGCGCCTATCATCTATCGATAGCGAAGTACACCATAATATATATTCACACACAAAGAGGAGATGCATCGTTGCATCTCCTCTTCTATATTTAGCGGTTTGAATCTTATTTCTCCCGCGATGGCCGCGTCGCTCAACGTTAACCGTTAATCGTTAACCTGCAGCACGGCTGCTAAGTTTTCGTCAGCGTCATCGTTGATTAAGTCAGCGAGCTGACTTAATCTTTAGTTTGCCCAAAGGTTACCCCACTCTCCGCGGGGACGGTTAGAGTCAGACCGATACGGATTCTGAGTCCACAACCCGAATGTTATCCAATAATTCTTCTACAGAAAGGACAGGCAGACTTAACCACTCAAAGGGAGTATCCTTGACACGAGCGAACAGGCTTCCACGAGCAAAACCCACTGTTGTCTCCAACATCTCATGCACGTCTTTCATCGCGAGAAGTTTCCTGGAATCTACATCACTCACCTTCTCAGGCCAATCCTCCGTACTGAATGTTAATATTACATAATAAGAAAGCAACGATTGTTCTTTCATTTTTACTAGAACAAAGAAGCGGACCCCTAACTGATCAACTTCTGCTGCACGAAGAATCTCCGCACGCACACCCAAAGAGAGGCAATCAAGTGCTTTCTCATCTTCCATTCTTACAAAACCATTGGTCACCAATGGAGATTCTATGGCATTCAATAATTTCACCGTACTCATCTTTAGTTCATTTGGTTAATATAATACAAAATTGAAGCCTGATTGTTACAAAAATCGGCATCAAACATATCATCATCTTCATCTATTCGACTAGTAACATCACTGTAGCCCAAATCAGTCATCGTCCCACTCGCCCCTTTTTTTCTTCTCCAAATATATTTCTCCTGAGACAACTGGGAAAGTTTACGCAAACCTATATCCTGCCTCATATAGTCGATTACCATTTTCCCTGTCACCTTCAATAGTAAGGAACAGAAATATTTAGACTCAGAGCAATCTTGTTCGATAGCTATATACATCACCTTATCATCTCCATTGATGTATAATGATGTATATGGTGTACCATAGTCCTGCAGAACACCCAATAATTTAAGTTGCATCATAATATATCAATTTTTATAGGTTTAAAAGCCGAATCAATCAAAGTCTCTGGGTCAACACCTTCAAACAAGAAAGCCTGCTTATGTATTCCGTCATTCTGGGGTCCCACCATAGCAGAATCCACCGTATAATCGACCTTGTAGACATATTGCCCTTTATCGGCAATCCATTTTTCTGTTTTTTGGCGCTTCTTTTCTACATCTTTAACCTTTTCCGTTCTTTTACAAAGATTCCTCTTCCATTCATCCACTGCATCTTCCGGCGTTACAAACCCTGACAACGTAAACCTCCCCACATATTCCAGTTTAACCTCATCTGGAGCATCTGCATCAGGACATGCCAAATCATCAACGCCTATTGGATTATTCTCTTGGAATATCTGCGGTTTAAAGTCATCAGGTATAGGAGGGCAATGCATCCATCTATATAATGTTACATCTTCAGACTTATATTCCTTTTCGATAACATCTAAATAAGGTTCAAGGTTCTGAAAATGGACTAAGCCGTGCACTGAAGAGAGATTCTCCTCAGTCTCATTCTTGGCAGCAGTCACAATCTTTCCCACGTCGCTCATCATTTACACGCCTTAATATATCTATCTTTCACCATGCAAATATACATATAATTATTTTATGCACCACCTATTTGTATTATTTTTTAAGGAACTTACCATTATACCAACAATTCTCCCCTATGCACAGACTGTGCATAGGGGAGGATATTTACTTTCGCGATGCGAGGTTTTCGTTATCGTTATCGTCATCGTTGATTAAGCCCTTGACAGACTTAATCCTCTGCCCACAGGTTACCCCACTCGCCGCGGTGGCGGTTGGCATCGGCATCTCCGCCTTCAGTTTCACCACCCCATTCTGTATCTTCAAGACCAGATATGGTGGCAAAATGAGATTCTATCTCAATATCTACAACTTCAAGCTCTGGTTTTATATAAATCTGTTTCATCATCATCGAATATATATAATCTTTTCCTTAAACATTGTCATTACTTTACGATACGGGTCTCTGTAGTACCATCGCTCATGCGAAGGATGTTGACACCAGGCTGTAACTCATTGATACGCATACCTGCCAAATTGTAGATTGCAACAACTTCCGCCTCGCCACGTTCAGTCTCAACAACCTCGATATCTGTTTCACCCTCACCAATGATACGGAAACTTATACTCTTCACACTCGCAACTTCTTCTTCATTAACAGGCAAGAGATAAGCACGATAAGCCTTAATGGTATTCTTATCACCCTTTGCCAAGTAGAACTTGTTATTACTAATATAGTATGCGCCCTCAGGGACATAGCCACTTTCGTACACTCCCTTGAACAGCACATGATCAGTCTTTTTGTTGCGTAGCATCGGATCTACCTGAACATTCTTAAACACCCACTGCTTCATATCTTGAGTAAGGTTGTGATTGCGCACCATGTAGGGTACACCAGCCTTGATTCCATCAGTAGGATCATCAAATGTTAAGCTAATATGGCTACCATCCTCATTTATCTCAGAAGAAATCAACTCCTTTACCTCCCATTCAGTAAGTAATGATGCAGGAATGTCAAACGGAGCAACGAATGAGTTCCATGTAGCCTTACCTGTAGATTCCTGTGGTTTCTTAAAGGTACGATTCATAGTCACAGTAGTGTACCAATCCTTCTTCTTGCCTACAAGAGACGCACCAGTTTCATCCAAGGTCAATTTATGGCCGCAATATTTCAAACGGAAATTATCTGCTTTATAAGTCCAATAGCCATCATCAACATAAGTTCCTTCATTTGTACCACCACGAACTGCGATTACTACGTTATTATCAGTTACTTCAAAATTCAGTTTCACCTCTTTATAGTAAGCAAATGTTCCCTGAGCAAATTTTTCAGAAACTGATGCATAGGGAGCGCCCAAGACCTGATCCTCTGAACCTTCTACATCTTGATACTTCTGCGCAGTAACAAAGACAGTACCTTGACCATCTGTACCAGAAGAAAGCATTACCGACAATTCATACTCACCATTAGGAATATCCGCAATTTGCTGGGCAACAGGTCTACCTAACCAGAATGCCTGGAAATGGCTGCGACCAAAATCATCAGTTACATACGCATACTCTGTTCCTTGATTCACATAAGGATTAGCCCAAGCTGTAGGCTCATACAACATTGTCCATCCTTCCATATAGTTGGGATAATATTGCATTTCAAAGCCATTGTTCAATATCGCATATGAGAAATCAGCATTCTCTGTCTGCTGCGTCTTAACCACAGACTGCAATGCACGGAACACGCCTTGAGAAGCGTTTTTACCTCCGTTACCCGAACCTGTCGCAGAAAGTGTTTGATACATCGTTCTATACTGCGAAATCGCATGATTGGCTGCTTCCTGCACATCAGAACTAAGCTTGGCAATAGCAGCATCGGCTTCATCCAACGCTAGCTTCAAATAACCATTAGCCTCATCACAAATGTAGCTCAATCTAAAGTGGTCGGCTCTTACAATCTTACCATATGAGGGTGCTTCGTTACGGAGATCTGTACTAGCATTACCATACGCATAATATTTATATTCACCATTAGCTTCAGTAGCGCTTCCTCCAACGACTCCAATGACCGCAGTTTTATTATCATCTGCACCCACCATAAAGTATAGTTCTACTTGCTCCATCTTGTTTGCATTAGTAATCTTAACACCTTTATGGTAGTGGTTAGCCATCAAATAGGTGTAGCTACCAGCTTCACCACCGACATAAGCTGTCAACTTATACAAACCGGGGGTCTCTACAGTAATTGTTTGGGTAATAGGGGCTGTGGCTGTACCAAGGCCATAGTAGCTTGCATTACCACCAGTCATACCAGAACGCGACTTCGGTTTTGCGCCAGTCCATGAAGGAGCCGCTTTGTTCTCGTCCATCGAATTACCATTATTCTTCACCTCAAAATCAGGATTCTGAATAATGTCAGAAACATCTGTACCGGGCTTTGAATGATGGTGGTGATAAGCCTCTTGGAACTCATTTGCAATCTTTTCCAACGCCTCAAGATACTCTGCTTCGTTGTCAATGTTACCGATATTGGCTATTACGTCAGAAATATCGAACAAATCCTGAGCCTCTTGATCAAAACCTTCAACACGAGCAACAATCTCATCGATAAACTTCTCCAACCAACTCTCGTAGAGATCAGTGAAATCAACTTTTGTATTTGAAGACACATTGTCACCATAATATACCAATGCAAAGTTATCAAAGCAGGTCAAGTTATAAAAATCGCGACCCAACAAATCCCCACTACTTGTAGAAGGCTTTGTTATAGTTATGGTAGCATCATTATAATCTGCACTCAGTGTAAATTGTGCATTTTGCAGATACGAAGTATAATCTCTTAATGCGGAAGCCGCCTCCTCGTAATTATCAAAATACTTATCCGCGTTACTATCATATATGTCAATACGTGTATTTCTACTCAAAGTAAATGTTTTAGAATTATTACTACCATATTTAATAGTAACAGTTACCTCCATATTTCTATCGGATTGACCTGACCATGCACCAACTCTTAAATATCTGTAAAAACCTTGGAACGAGAAATAATAGGTACCTTTTTTCAACTTTCCGATATTCTGAGTAATGGTCACATTATTGGTTGTATTCTTAATCATACCAATACCATTATATACACCGGGCTGACCCCAACCTCCACGAATCATGCTATGCCAGTTGTGGTTGTCATATGGATAAGGATAATTTTTCCAAGAGCCAACCAATCGCTTCTTTCCGTCAAGATTTGTTATAGTACTAAAGGGAGAAGTAGTACTAATTGGAAGAGTTCCAAAACCTTGTCCATCAGCAAGGTCGAACGATGAAGCGTTGATAATAGCTGTAATATCTACGGGATTATCTACCGATGCTGACAATGCCAGAAGTTGCTCCTTTGTATACAAGTTCCACTTATGACGGCTATCTTCGTCATCGGGTGTACGAAGCGAAAGCTGACCATATCTGTTACCTTGCGACACCAACACACGTCCATGTTCGTTCTTAATATAGAACTGACCGGTAGAACCAGCCACACCAGTACCAGTGCTTTCAAACTTCCACTTTGACTCCTCTGCTGGGCGGTCCATCCAAAGTTCGTTAGAGCCCAAGTAACCAGCAGCACTACTCAACGACTTGTAGTCACCGTTAGCATTAATAATCATCGGATGCGCAGAACGTCCCTCAACAGCGAAGAAGCCCCACTCACCACCATATGTCAAGAACAGACCTGTTGCGGCATTCTGAATATAGTAAACCGTTCCGTTGGTTGCTGTACCTGCGGCCTTATAGGTTACCTCTATTTTGGTAATTTGATGATTACTAGAAGAATTAGAAGAATAGACCACCTTATCGGCTATTGCTTCTATCGTAAGTGACGAGCTACTCGGAGTTTTATTGGTTACTTCTGCAGGATTCCCCTTCATGGTTGCCGTCACAGTCTTGTTATCCGCATTTCCTCCTGTATAACTGCTACTACGATATGTTATCACAATCTTTTCAATAACATATCCAGCATCTGCAGTAATTATCAATTGATTATTTCTATAAAGATACAATCTATTGCTACCAGTACTAGGATCACCACTACCACTACCTTTATCTGTCTGATACTTAATTGGCTTATTTGCTTCTAACGCTGTTGCACTACCGGTTGAAGCAGAAGAAAATGAACTTTTTGTTGCAGTGTCTGCCATTGTAGGCATGCACAAACTCACGAGGAGCGCTACCAAAAACATGAATCTTTTTCCTAACATCTTTTTCATATTGTTTCGTTTTTTTGTTATTTCTCGTTTCTCAAAATAGATTAACGTTGAATGATGAACGTTTAATGATAGTCCGCCCGTTTTCCATCCGTCAATCCAAGAACTATTTCATTTTCAACATCACACCCAACCTACGGTTGGTCACTCTACACCAAGGTTTGGTCTGCAAAGTTACGTATTCCTATCGGAAGGGAAAAAGATTTTTTAAAGTTTTTTCATCAACACCGAACAAAATTTTCATTGTCAGCGTTATAATGCGTTCGCAGAGAGGGCGGGAATGATAAGTAAGAATAGCAACCTGAGGTTGCGGGGAAAGCGTCCTTGACGCGGTTAATCGCCGCTGAGCGGCTGGTTAAAGAAGCTGCGCTTCGGTGAAAGTGCTGCGCACGGTTAAAGTTGCTGCGCAACGGTTAAGGGGACAGCCTGTGGCTGTAACGTTGACGTTAACGTTGACGTTGACTGCCTCCGGGATGAATGCTTGGGTTTCACACAGAAAGCGCAGAAAGCACAGAATTACAGCCCCTTACACACTAATATCTAAATAACAATCGTCAACGCGAATATAGACACGAACTTAGACACGTTCTTGCACGTGGCTATGCCCGTGCGGGCCTCCGGGATGATTGCTTTTAATTTCACACAGAAGTCACCGAAATCCACAGAAGTTGCACGACGCTGCGCCCGTGTGGGCCTCTGGATGATTGCGAGTTGTCTAACACAAATTGCCACGAACCTTTAGGTCGCTGGCCGAGGGCGGTAGCCATTACGAGGGAAAAGCAATGGTCCACAAATTATCATAAATGCTTTTATTTACGGGCTATTTATGGGCATTTACGTTGAAAATAAAACGATGTAATCGTGTGTGATCGGGTTGATGAATAAATACAACGGTCTACGGACGACAGACTACGGTCGACTTATTTAATCAACACGAATATAGACACGAATTTAGACACGTTTACGCACAGCGCTATCACTGGTGCGGCCTGCCGGAATGAAGGTAGCCGTGCTGTTTTATAGAACCTACCTTTACAAGAACATAGTCATATAAACAGGTATGTAATCTACGCCATTCTCTCGCTTGTAATCCTTCGTGTAAATTACATATTTGTTCATTATGCGATCTGAGAATTTTGCACAAAATTCGTCCAATGATTTGTGGGACTTATATCCTGATGATTTAACTTCAATTGGTGAGATTTTATGTTTCTCAGTGATGATAAAATCAATTTCATAGTACTTTTTGCCATCAGCATATGGTATAGTATGATAGAACAAATCTTTGCCGTTGGCAACAAGCATCTGAGAAATCATATTTTCATATACATAGCCAAGGTTTGCACTTAACTTATCATTCAGTAATTTTTCGTAAATAACATTCTCTGTTGTATTGCTATCCTTGAATGCAAGAGTAACAAACAAACCCGTATCTGATGTATACATCTTAAAGTATCGCATATTTTTAGTTAGAGCTAGACCCACATTCGGGTCATCGGAATGAAACGCCACATTGGTTGTCATAGAGTCTTCCATATCCTTTATGACATTCATTACGCGTTCCGCTCTTTCTTCAGGTATGGCCTTGCTCACTTGGTAGCGCATTGTATTTTTGTTTAATTGTGCTGGGATAGCATCATACATCGCCTTTGCTCTTCCTGAGTCGTCAATCTTTCCAAAATCCTCCTCATACAAAGCGATTATATCACGCTTTGCCAAGTCTACCGCAGTAAAGTTGTTTGTCTTAATGTATGCTGCAACAGCTTGTGGCATACCCCCGACAAGCATATACAAGCGGAAATCACGCATAAGTTTCCTATGAGTGGCATCACCAAGTGACTTTTTGTTCTCAAATGCGCTACGCAACAATGGTACAGTTGCAGTATCACCTAATGCCCATCTGAACTCTTCATAGTCCATAGGATACATATTAACTTTTGTCTCTTCACTTGGAATAATGATATTTTTGCTCTTGGATCGTACAGAAATCAATGAACCAGTTTCTATATAGTCGTATCTATGATCTTTAACCAAATGCTTGATTGCTTGTCTTGCCATTGGTTGTAACTGCACTTCATCGAATATAATGACGGACTCTCTCTCATGTAATTCAACCTGAAAAATGAATTGCAGCCTAAGAAACAGGTAATTCAAATCAGATATATCATTAAACAAGTCGCTTACATCTTTTGAGACTTTCGAGAAATCAATCAACATGTATGACTTATACTCATTGCGTGCAAACTCTTCGGCAATAGTTGATTTACCGACACGACGAGCACCTTGTATAAGTAATGCAGTATCACCGTTACGCTCTTGTTTCCATTTGAGCATCGTGTCATACATCTTCCTCTTGAAACGAATTATACCCTCTGTCATAGTCCTTGAATTTGATGCAAAAGTAAGGCTTTTCATGTTTTCCACCAAATGTTTTAAACTAGAAATGACAATATCCACCAAATCTAGCAGACACAATTCGTCAATATCCACCATTTTCGAGAAAGCATTTTGTGCCAGCTTAGAAAAGTAGACACGCTGATAACGCGGATATAGCGGATGACCACGAAGTGAGAACGTGTGCAGCGAAGCTGCGGGTGAAAATGCCTATGGCATGGTGAAAGCAACCAAAGGTTGCGGTGAAAGAAGCTATGCTTCGGTGAAAACAACTAAAGTTGCGGTGAAAATGCCTGCGGCATGGTGAAAGCACCAATTGGTGCGGTTAAAGTTGCTACGCAACGGGGAAGGACAGCCTTTGGCTGTACGATGACGATGACGAAAACAAAAAAACAGCTGCGCTGTACGAAAACGATAACGAAAACGAAGACTGCCTACCGGATGGTCACTAAACACTAAACGCTAAACGCTAAACAAAGTTATCTCACACAGAAACCACTGAAATTCACAGAAAGGCAAGTCGCTGCGCCCTTGCTGCCCTCCGGAAAAGGACACACGAGGGTATACGATGACGAAACGAAAACTGCCTCCGAGTTGTTTAACACGAAACGAAGTTCGCCGCCCGTAGGGGCTAAAGGCAATGTTCGTAAAAGGCTCACAAATTGTCATGAATAGATAGCCGTCGGATGCACGATGGCGATATTGACGATTATTTGGCCACATTTATTCCATGATTAAAAGAAAATCATTACCTTCGCAGAAGAGTTATCAAAACATATACACTATGACTCAAATAACGCTAAACGTAGAAGACAAGAGCCTGTTGCCTGGACTACGCAAGATTCTGAGCAGCATAAATGGTGTAACCATTGCTAAAACACGCACCACACATAAGGGAACATTGTCACGCGCTGTTGAGGAGGTGCAAAATGGAAAAGTCACAAAGGTTAGCAGCATAGAAGAACTCATGACCAAATTGGACGCATGAAGTACACCATCTATTTCTCTAATTAATTCAAACGCTCGTACAAAAGATGTTTGAAACGCGGCTCTCTTTGAGAAGGTCGTAACCATTCTCTCTGAGACTGGCACCTTACCCGCAAACTATCGTCCACACAAACTAACAGGACAATGGAAGGGACTATGGGAATGCCATATCCAACCCGATTGGCTGCTGATATGGGAGCAGCGAGACAATGAACTTATATTAATACTGACCGACATAGGGACACACGCCGACCTATTTGGATGAGAGCAACTTTGTTGCAACGATGACGATAACTTAGCGCCGGAGGCGCGGTGAAAGCCACGGAGTGGCGGTGAAAGCACCTGTGGTGCGGTTAAAGAAGCTGCGCTTCGGTGAAAGCTGTAACGTTGACGATAACTAAGCAGCGGAGCTGCAGGTTAAAGGTGAAGGGTGAAAGGTTAATAGCTAAGAGCCAATAGCTAGCAGCTAAGAGCTAGCAGCTAAGAGCTAACGGCCAAGACAAATCGCGCAAAAACGCAAAGATACGCAAAGGAAGTTTCTTACTTTCGAACAAATTTCACGATACAATCAATACAGACGGGAACATCAGATATGCTGTCAATAAAGACATTAGCAGGATGCATATCTTCTAAGTGAAGCCGTTCGCCAATATAATTGACCCCTCGCCCATCAGAATTATCATAAAACCCCTTTCTTGCTACCATATCATCGATTTCCTGTTTTGTAGCAAGACGTTTACAACCGACATAGGGCTGTGTTGAAATTGAGCGAAACAGACCATCTGCATCACGCGTAAATCCAATTACATTCATTGGAGTTTCCTGAAAAAGCGCATTATGCAAGACAATTGACTCTAAAGCCCTACCCAACGTTGCATAGATTGAGGTACGCACCTTAACGACCGCAGAATCGCCATCCTTATAAAAAACTTTAGCCTCGGCTCCTTGAGCAATCATTGCCCCATATTCCGATTCAATATCACTTTCAGCATTGGCAAACCACACATTTCTTGCTTCAGCCCATTGCTGGACAAGTTTTTCCTGTTCCTCGTCTATTTCCCAATTTGCTGGGATTGTTTGGCCTGTTCCAGCATCTGCACTTGCAGTAAGGCTTGCTTGCGCGTAGTTGCACACGACATACGCCCCGACGAGCACCTCACCAGCACGGCAGAGGCCTGCATGCTCTGCCTGATTGAATTGAGCAAAATTTGTCTTTCCATTTAGAATCTGGGTAGTATAATGATTTATTAATTTAACTGTTCGTTCCGAAAAACCATAATCACGAATAGCAGCAAAGATCGTTTTCAAATTCACATGAGAATCATCAATAAAAAACTGCGTAGACATATCAATCTTTACTAATTAGTTTTATAAGCGCAAAGATACGAATAAGCGAGCGAATAACAATACTTTGATCAAGAAAGCTTGCTTGCAATAAGCAAAGTGTTAATTATTCTCAGCAAGTGAAAGCATCTTCGCAGTTCACTGCAAAGATAAGAATAAGCGAGCGAATACACAAAGTTTTCTTTGATGTATTTACCGCGAGTGCAAGTATCAAAGAGATTTATCTCTAAGATAAAACAAACGGGAATATAGAAGTTTGGAGTGAAAAAAGTTCATAAATTGGTTGGCGGTGGCGGAGAAAGTGCCTACGGCACGGTTAAAGTTGCTACGCAACGGGGAAAGCGTCGTTGACGCGGTGAAAGAAGCCATGCTTCGGTGAAAGTAACTAAAGCTGCGGTTAAATTACTGCAAAAAACAGCGTGATCGTGTGTAATCGGATTGAAGAGCCCTTATCAAGGCACAACAGAGAGCTCATTCATTCTTTGACCACGAATCACAAGATTTACACGAATCCCGCACGCGCTATCGCTGGTGCTCCATCCGGCAGGCCACATACAAGCGAAAGCGATGTATGAATTCGAGAGATTCGAGAGATTCGTGGTCAAAACAATAACGATTTAACCGTGTGATATCGGGTTGAGATAGTGTCAACAGACAACAGTCTACAGTCAACGGCCCAATAATTTAATCAACGCGAACTTAGACACGTTTCTGCACGTGGCTGCGCCCGTGCTTGCCTCCGGAGTGGTTGCTTGTAATCTCACGCAGACCACGCAGAAAACGCAGAATTATAACACTTTACAAAACAAACGGTGCAATCTGGATACAAATACGCAGAATACGCACACGCAGGCTTGTGCTGCCATCCGGATGGCTACCCTAAACACTACACGCTACACATAACAGCCTGCGGCTGTACGAAAACGAAAACAGAGCGCTGATGCGCTAAATTCTGAATTATGAATTATGAAACGTGATCGCCGCCCACGAATAGCGAATTTTCATGAATGATTTTTGTGGTTCTCGTTCATCGTTCATCGTTAAACGTTCAACTAATTTATTGTCAACAGAATTTAGACGCGAACTTAAACGCGATGTCGCTTGTTTCACTCGCGATTGTACTGTGCCAACAACAATTAGTGTTGACATCTACGAGAATCTATAGTCTGAATTAGTAATATTTACATATGCTTTATTTTCCGTCACCGCGGCAGGGCAGACGCATCAGAAATTCCACTCCTCATCTAACATCTGCGCCAACACTTTATTGTCCCATCCAGCCGCCTTTCTTTTTGCCTTGAGACTTCCTTTTTTCGAAGAATTCTTCAGCACCATCAGGGAAATCTTGTTCA
>JAZRDT010000130.1:0-12698 GCA_045660385.1 Bacteroidaceae bacterium
TATGGGTCGTATGCACTCTGACGCTCAGTTTGCAGGTTCATCTTCAGTACCTGCTCACGTAGAGATGATGGGCTTCCTCGGCATCGGTAACAACCCCATGGTAGGTTGCACCGTAGCTTGCGCCGTTGACGTAGCTCAGGCACTCAACAAGTAATTAGATAAAACTAATGCTTTATATGGAGACATCCTTTCGGGGATGTCTCCTTTTTTTTGATTAGCGCCATACTATCGCAGAAGAATATCTGCTTTACTTTTCTTTAATCTAAACAAATGGGAAAATCTCAGATTTTACCTGCATATCTAAAGATACCTCAAATATATTTGCGCCCGCTGCAAAAAAACAGAATAAAATACATGTTTCTTGCTCACTTATTGCTATATTTGTTCCATAAAACACTACCACCCATGGAAAAATCAAAAGTATACTTTACCGATTTCCGCACCATTGCCAACGGTGACGGACTACCTACGAAATTGAAGAAGCTCATCAAAAAGGCGGGTATTGCAGATCTCGACCTTGAGGGCAAGTTTGTGGCTATAAAAATGCACTTTGGAGAGTTGGGCAACATATCGTACCTGCGCCCCAACTATGCACGGGCTGTAGTGGATGTGGTGAAGGAGTTGGGCGGAAAGCCCTTCCTCACCGACTGCAACACGCTGTATCCGGGTAGCCGCAAAAACGCGCTGGAGCATCTGTACTGCGCTTGGGAGAACGGATTCACACCGCTCACCGTGGGATGCCCCATCATCATCGGCGACGGTCTGAAGGGTACCGACGAAGTAGAAGTGCCTGTAGTGGGAGGCGAATATGTGAAAAAGGCCAAGATAGGACGCGCGGTGATGGATGCCGACGTGTTTATCAGCCTCAACCACTTCAAAGGACATGAGATGACAGGCTTTGGCGGTGCCATCAAAAATATAGGCATGGGATGTGGCTCGCGAGCAGGTAAATGCGAGCAGCACATCAGTGGAAGGGTGAAGATAAGCCAGTCGAAGTGTCGTGGATGCAAGCGTTGCCTGTCGATGTGCGCCAATGGCGGACTGGAGTTCGACAAGGAAACGATGAAGATGAAGGTGAACGTAGACAACTGTCTGGGTTGTGGACGATGCATTGCATCATGCAGTTTCGATGCCATCTACTCGCCCGACTATCACGCTCCGCAACTACTTAACTACAAGATGGCCGAATATGCCAAGGCTGTGATTGACGGACGCCCCCACTTCCACATCTCACTGGTGCAGGATATATCGCCCAACTGCGACTGCCACCCCGAGAACGATGCTCCCATATTGCCCAACATCGGCATGTTTGTCTCTAAAGACCCGTTGGCGCTGGACCAAGCGTGCGTAGATGCTTGCCTCGCAGCCACTCCCCTACCCGGCAGCCAGCTATATGACCGGATGCAACATCCCGACTTCCACGACCATCACGACCACTTCACCAACTCTACACCTGAGTCGGAATGGAAGTCGTGCCTCGAACATGCGGCAAAGCTGGGCATTGGCTCACGGGAATATGAATTGATAAAGTAACCATTACATAGATTATCAGTTCACATATATAATAATATCAACAAGATAGCACATCCATGAGAAACAAAATCATTCTACACTCAGTACTGGTCCTATTGGCTGCGACACCAGTTTATGCGCAGCAGATCAATGACAACAACACTCCGCTGCACTTGATGAAACCAGCCTATCGGGTCGACTATGGCATACCCACAACTGAGGAGGTGAAGGCTACCATGGATCGTGTACTTACCTATATCGACGAGCAGACTCCTGCCGTTCTCGTAGACAAGAAAACAGGCAAGGAGGTGGTCATCATGACTGACATCGACAAGGATACTCAACTGAAGCAGGGTGGATTCCGACTGACGAGCTACGAATGGGGCGTTACCTACTCAGGCGTATTGGCAGCTTATGAGGCTACGGGAGACAAGGCTTATCGCAATTATGTAATTAAGCGCCATCGTCTATTGGCCGAAGCCGCACCATACTTTGATGAATTGCACCATAAAGGCCAAAAGATTGACGGAAACATGCGTCGCGTTATAGACCCTCATGCACTTGACGATGCGGGTGCTGTATGCGTATCGATGATTAAGTCTGCGTTGAACGATCAGGGTCAGCAGCTCAGACCACTCATCGACAACTACATAGACTATATTATAAATAAGGAATACCGCCTGTCCGACGGCACATTTGCACGCATACGACCTCAGAAGAACACGGTATGGCTCGACGACATGTTCATGGGCATACCAGCCATAGCCTATATGGGCAAACTCACGGGGGATGCCAGCTACTACGATGAGGCGGCACGTCAGGTGTTGCTTTTTGCTGACAAGATGTTTGTGCCCGAGAAGGGACTATTCCGCCATGGATGGGTAGAGGAGATGGACCCTCACCCGGCATTCTTCTGGGGAAGAGCCAACGGATGGGCTATACTTACGCTATGCGAGGTGCTCGACGTGCTCCCCGACAATCACTCCAAGCGCCAAGAAATACTGAACCTACTAAAGGCTCATGTAAAGGGTCTGGCCACCCTGCAGCATCACGACGGATTCTGGCACCAGTTGCTCGATCGCAACGACACCTACCTGGAGACCTCGGCTACTGCGATTTACACCTATTGCATGGCTCATGCCATCAATCAGGGGTGGATTGATGCTAAAGCCTATGGTCCCATCGTGTTGGCGGGATGGCGTGCCGTAGAGTCGGCCATTAATGAGCAAGGACAAGTAGAAGGGGTATGTGTTGGTACGGGTATGGGATTCGAGGCCGGGTTCTACGCCTATCGCCCCGTACATGTGATGGCCGCGCATGGCTACGGACCAGTGATATGGGCTGGAGCAGAGGTTATCAACCTGCTGGAGAATCAGCATCCTAAAATGAACGACAGCGCTGTGCAGTTCTACGACGAAGAGGTAAAGACCGACAATCCCATATTCAACTACGACGGGAGCATCAGGTTCTAACCTTGCAGGTTCAGAGGATGACTACCCGATAACATCTGCGCAGTATGCCTTTCCAAGCACCTCACCAGGCGCCACAAAGACAAACAGGATATACCACCATCTCGGATGGTGGTTCTCTTTTTTGTTCTCTTTTAACAACTCTCCGTATCGCTGTTGATATTTTTTTTGCTACCTTTGTTCTATGGAAAAATTCGTACCACATAGACTAAATGATAACGCGGAATCGTTCGAGAGCAATATCTTGGGCGAGGTAAAGGCCGGATTCCCCTCTCCGGCCGAGGAGATAAGAGAGAAACTTGACTTGATAAAATTATTGGTCAGACACAAGGCCTCGACCTTCTTCTTCCGCGTAAGTGGTGTTTCGATGGTTGACTCGGGCATGGATGAGGGGGATATCATCATTGTAGACCGGGCAGTGGACCCCTATAACAATTGTATTGCGGTATGTTACATCGATGGTGAGTATACGGTGAAGCGGGTAGAGATGCACAAGGATTATATAAACCTGATCCCTGCCAACGAGAGCAACAAGGCATACAAGCCCATCATCGTGAATGCCGACAATGAGTTCATCATCTGGGGTGTGGTGACCTGGACCATTAAAAAGATGTAGACAGATGTTTGCCCTCGCCGATTGCAACAACTTCTTTGTCTCCTGTGAGCGGGTATTCAGACCCGACTTGCAGAGGAAGCCTGTCATCGTACTGTCCAACAATGACGGATGTGCCATCGCGAGAAGCAATGAAGCCAAAGCGTTGGGCATAAGGATGGGTGATCCGCTATTCAAGATAAAGGACATCGTAGAGAAACACCATGTTACCGTATTCTCCGGCAATATGGCCTTGTATGGCGACATGTCGCAACGCGTCAGATGGGTGCTCGAGGATTATGCCTCCTCAATCGAGGTCTACTCCATCGACGAAGCCTTCCTCGACCTACGAGGCATCGACAACATCGACTTTGACGCCTATGCCAAGGAGATATCTGCCAAATGTTGGAAGATGACCTCCATTCCGGTTTCTGTGGGTATTTCCCCTACCAAGACATTGGCAAAGATAGCATCCAAACTGTGCAAGCAGTATCCCAGACTTAAGGGAGGATGTTATATGCACCGTCCACAAGATATCGAGAAGGTATTGAGAAAATATCCTATTGAAGATGTATGGGGCATCGGCAGAAGGACGGCTCCCAAACTAAAAGATAGAGGTATCATGACGGCTTATGACTTTACACAAATGTCGGAGTCAACCGTACGGCACATGTTGGGTATAACAGGATTGAAGACATGGAATGAGTTGCGAGGCGTACCATGTATCGAGTTTGAAGACAACTTTGAAACGAAACAATCCATATGTGTATCCCGCAGCTTTTCATCCGAGATATATGCACTGTCCGAGTTACAGGAGCAGATAGCAAATTTCGCATCATCATTGGCCGAAAAACTACGCAAACAGAATACAGTAGCAAGCGAGATTGCAGTCTTTGCCTATACGAACAGATTCAAAGACAATGCACCGCAGATGAATTCAAACACACTGGTATCGTTCATAACACCTACTGCAGACCAGCGGACAATAGTTGCTCATTGTGTACGTGTGGCAGAGCTCTTAAAAGAGGGTTATGGTTACAAGAAAGCCGGCGTCGTCGCCACAAAGATCATTAGGTGCGAGGAGGTCATGCATTCGCTGTTTGAAGACACACAAGCCATTGAGAAAGAGAAAAAATTAACCTCCGCACTGGATGCCATCAATGGAGCATTAGGCAAAGGCACAATAAAACTGGCCGTTCAGGGTAGTGGAAATATCAAGACTGCAAACAGCAACCAATCGCCCCATTACACGACTTTATGGAGCGATATTCCTAAGGTCATAGTGTAAATATATGTGTGATAAACAGTGAAGACACCTGCGTTCACCCTAATAAATATCCAAGCAGGTTAGATGTTTCTCGCTCACTGTAGCGCATCTGTGCGATAAATCGCGTATCTTTGCAGCAAATACAAGACACGATGAAAATAAAAAAGTTTATATGGCCACTCATAGCATTGCTGATGGTGGCATGTGGAAGCAGCAAGAAGTATGCAGCAGACAGGTATGAGATACCTGTATCATGCAGCGGAACACCTGAGGTATATCTGGAGCGTATGGGATACACGGTATCGTTTAACCCAAAGACAAATATACCCAACTGGGTGGCATGGGAACTCAATACAGAGAAACTCATTGAGCGCGAGAGTCGCAATGATAAGTTTGTACCCGACCCGGACATCGATGAACGACAGGCCATTACAACAGACGAATACACGCACTCGGGCTGGGATCGCGGACACATGTGTCCTGCAGGCGACAACCGCTGGCATTGGAGAGCCATGGACGAGAGCTTCTATATGACCAATATCTGTCCGCAAAACCACAACCTCAACCGGGGAGACTGGAAGGAACTGGAGGAGGCATGCCGCCGATGGGCCGCTGTAGAGTCGGTATACATCGTGTGCGGACCTATCCTATACAAATCACCGAAGTATGGACACATAGGCAAGAAGCATCAGATAAGAGTGCCCGACGCCTTCTTCAAAGTGGTGCTGACGGGCATCGAGAGCGGAAGACCACGAGCCATAGGATTCATATACAAGAACGAGTCGGGCAACTACAAACGCGACAAGTATGTGAACACTATCGACGAGGTGGAACGCATCACTTCGCTCGATTTCTTCTCGGCACTGCCGGACAAGGTGGAACAAGCCATCGAGGCTACATATGACCTTGAACTGTGGCCGTAAGAACAAGCTTACATAAGACGAGAGGGAGACATACGTATGTCTCCCTCTCACTATTTTAGAACTTTGTCGGACTAGTCGACTGCAGGACCAGCCTCCTCCGGGTGCTGGGCATAATACTCTTCCCACTCGCGCTGTACAGCCTGCCAATCAACGGCCTCACCATCTGCAATAGCCTCGGCTTGGGCAAGTGTCTCCTCATGACGTTTCTTCTCGGCATGACGCAAGCGCATGGATTCTACAGTGGCTTCATCGAGCACACGGATAGCTCCGCGACGAACAGCATCGTGAAGATCGGCAGGTCCGAAAGCCTTGCCCTGCACGTTAAAGT
Source organism: Bacteroidaceae bacterium (assembly GCA_045660385.1). Classification (GTDB taxonomy): domain Bacteria; phylum Bacteroidota; class Bacteroidia; order Bacteroidales; family Bacteroidaceae; genus UBA1189. The sequence continues at coordinate 6,092 of JAZRDT010000130.1, forward strand.
CTGATATATTAAACTCGAAGACCGTACGTAGCGTGTGCCTCACCATCTTCTGTTGCGAGCGGTTACCCGCCATCTTTCTGCCAAGCAGCTTTGCTATGATATCAATCTCGCGCTGCGAAAACTTTGTTCTTCCCACAATTGAAATATTTAAAAACGATGCAAAATTACATGCTCACACCCTGAAAACCAAATAAAACTGCCTTTTATTTGCAACAAGCATAAAATCTCTGTATCTTCGTAGTTTATTACATACAGGCACATTCATGTTTACTCGACACATACAACTATATGCCGCACTCGTAGCTATGCTACTGCTGGGATGCTCGCGTCCAGCGACAAATCGCTACATCGTGACCGATGGTACCCAACTCATCAAGAACGGACAGCCCTATCACTACATGGGATGCAACATGTGGTATGCCTCCATATTGGGTTCGACAGGCAGGGGAGGCGACCGCGAACGCCTATGCCACGAACTGGACCAACTCAAGGCTTTGGGCATCACCAACGTGCGACTATTGGCCGGTCCCGATGCCGGAAGCGACCTTGCCAATCCCGCCAAACCCTATCTGCAAATAACACCAGGCGTACTCAACGACACACTGCTCGCAGGGCTTGACTACACCATCGCAGAGCTGGAGAAGCGCGACATGGAGGCAGTCATATACCTTAACAATGCATGGGACTGGAGCGGAGGCTATGGCTATTATCTCAAGCAGTGCGGCTATGGCGACTCGCCCAATGCGAACATTGAGGGAGGCTATGACCGATACGTGGACTACTGTGCCGACTTCTCGCGCGACACCACAGCACAAGCCCTATACTATGATTATATCCGACAGGTCGTAGCGCGAAAAAACAGCATTACGGGACGCCCCTATAGCGAAGAGCCTGCCATCATGGCATGGCAGCTATGCAATGAACCACGCCCCTTCGCACGCGACAGCATCACCAAAGCAGGCTTTGCGCAATGGATTGCACGCGCTGCTGCTCTCATCAAAAGCATCGACCCCAATCATCTGGTATCAACAGGAAGCGAGGGAATCGTAGGCTGCGAGGCCGATGCTGTCCTATGCGAACTGATACACGCGGATGCCAACATCGACTACCTTACCATCCACATCTGGCCACTCAACTGGGGCTGGGCTTCACGTACCGCTCCCGATAGCAGCATCGCCAATGCCTGCAACAAGAGCAGCCAGTACATCGCACTGCACACCGACATGGCACACCGCCTGGATAAGCCCCTCGTGATTGAGGAGTTCGGATATTCACGCCAAGGTAACCAAGCAGGCATAGACATCCCCACCGATAGCCGTGACCGCTACTACCGTCATATCTTCGGTGAGGTGAAGCGTAGCATTGACGAGGGAGGCCCCATCGCTGGCTGCAACTTTTGGGGATGGAGCGGCAGTGGCCGCCCACGCGACCTTGTATGGGAAGCTGGCGACGACTACCTGTGCGATCCACCTCACGAGCCACAAGGCTGGTACTCGGTATTTGACTGCGACTCGACAACGATTACCATCATAAAAGAGTATAGCGCACTATGAAGAGGATATTGCAACTGACAGCCATACTGACATCGGCACTGTTCATGGCAGCATGCAACGAGAAGGAGACACTCACGACATACGTAGACCCGCTCATCGGTAGTGGCGGACATGGGCATGTCTTTGTAGGGGCAAGCGTACCCTTTGGCATGGTGCAACTGGGTCCGACCAGCATCAGCCAGTCGTGGGACTGGTGTTCGGGCTATCATCAGGATGAAGCATCGGTGATAGGATTCTCGCACACACACTTGAGCGGCACGGGCATAGGCGACATGTTTGACATCACGGTAATGCCTATCACTGGCGAAGTGACCTACGCACGCGGCAGCCTGGAGGAGCCCGAGAGCGGACTATGGTCTTTGGCCGACCGCTCGCAAGAGATTGCACGCCCTGGATACTACGCCGTATCACTCTCCCGCTACGACATCAAAGCAGAACTCACCGCAACCCCGCGCGTGGGCATGCACCGATATACCTTCCCCGAAAGTGAAGAGGCGGCCATCGTCATCGACCTTGAAAACGGAGGTTGTTGGGATCGCACCACGGAGACCTACATGAAGGCCGAAGGAGACAACCGCATCGTAGGATACCGCCGTTCCAGAGGATGGGCAGCCGACCAATGGGTTTACTTCGTAGCCGAATTTTCGAAGCCCTTTGCACAATTCACTTTGCATGATCCGAACAACATGTATGGCCGCGCACACTTTACTACCACGCAGGGCGAACAAATCTTAATGAAGGTTGCCATATCGCCTGTAAGCATCGAAGGGGCACGCCTCGCCATGCAAACGGAACAGCCGGGATGGGATTTCGATGCCACGTACCAGAAAGCGACCCGCGCGTGGGACGAGGAACTGGCACGTATACGCATTGAGACCGACTGCGAGCGGACGAAACGCATCTTCTACACCGCCATGTACCATACTCTGATGGCACCAGCCCTCTTCAGCGACGTAGACGGAAAATACCGCGGTGCCGACGGTAACATCTATCATAGCGACACGCCACGATATACCAATTTCTCGCTATGGGATACCTACCGGGCCAAGCAACCCCTAATGACCATCATACAAAGCGAGCGTGCCGGACAGTTTGTAGCCTCTATGGTAGACATCTTCGACAAACAAGGCGACCTACCCGTATGGCATCTCTGGGGTAATGAAACCAACTGCATGGTAGGCGATCCCGCCATTCCCGTCGTGGCCGACGCTATTGTAAAAGGACTCAAGGGTTTCGACCCCGAACATGCCTTCGAGGCCATCAAGCAGACAGCCGCATCACAAGAACGCGGCAAGGAACTGCGCCATACCTACGGGTACATACCCTGCAACCTCTACAATGAGGCCATAGCCTACGACATGGAATATGCACTGGCCGATGGTGCTGCCGCCAATGCAGCACAAGTTTTGGGCAGAAAAGAGGACCATGAGCACTTCACACGTATGAGCCACTCCTACCGCACCTACTTCGACCCTTCTACAGGATTCATCCGCGGAGTCGACGACAAGGGGGAGTTCAACGCCACCTTCAGTCCCTACTACGCCTCACATCGCACTACCGACTACTGCGAAGGCAATGCCTGGCAATACACCTGGCTCGTGCCACACGACATCGAGGAATACGCCTTGATGTTTGGCAGCAGCGAAGCCTGTCTAGCCCGCCTCGACTCACTGTTTGACGCCTCGTCGGTATTGGAGGGCGACGCCTCACCCGACATCTCGGGTATGATAGGACAATATGCCCACGGAAATGAGCCTAGCCACCACATATTATACCTGTATGCCATGTTAGGAGAGCCACACAAAACGGCCGAACGAGTGCGCCAAGTATTGGCGGAGCAGTATCGCGACCTTCCCGACGGTCTGTCAGGCAATGAAGATATGGGGCAGATGTCAGCATGGTATATCCTCTCGGCCTTGGGCCTCTACGAGGTAGAGCCGGCCAGTGGTAGATACTGGTTTGGTTCACCCATCATCGACCGCGCACAACTCACCGTAGAAGGAGGCATCTTCACGATAGAGACCATAGGCAACAGCGCCGACAATATCTACATCCAGGACATCGAACTGAATGGCGAACCATATACCCTACCCTACATCACCCATGCCGACATTGCGCGGGGCGGTACCCTCACGCTGACCATGGGCAAGGAACCTTTAGGTGTTAAATAGAACAACGATTACGTCTGAAGAGAATCACCATTTCCTATATGCGACAAAAAAGAATCACCCGAGGAATTCTCCTCGGGTGATTACTATATAAGGGCTTTATAACTCAAGTATTATTCAGCCTTAGGCTCTTCTACTTTCTTCTTGGCAGGAGCCTTTTTTGCTGCAGGCTTCTTAGCGGCAGCTTTCTTAGGCTTCTCCTCGGCAGGGAGAGTAACACCCTTGATCTTCTCCAGCTCCTTGGTGAGCGCCTCAATCTCCTCATCCTGATTCTTGATGGTGGTGAGCAAGGCATTGAGTTCCTCATTGTCAATATCAATAGGATAGAGTGAGTTGACACGGCTAATGAAGTCACCGAGGATGTTCATATAGTTGGTGAATGCATCGTAGGGCGAGTCGTAGATGCTACGATACATGCCTACGCTGTTCTCCTTGGTGGTCATGAAACGGAAATTGTTGCTGGCCTGCAGGTAGTCCCAGTCTTGCTTGATGCGCTTGTCGAGACCGATAAGTACGCGGTCGGCTACGCTATAGAGCTTGTTGAAAGCCTCACGTTGCATGGTGTTACCCAACCAGCAGCTGATATCGCGCTCCTCGTCGACCCATGACATGGGATAAGGAACGTCTACAGAGCCTACCGACTTGTAGTTCTTGATCACCTCGCTCGGGGTAGAGAACGAGATACCGCGTTCACGAGCACATTCGGGCAGAGCCTTGAAGAACTCGAGAATGTTTGAACTCAAGGGCTGGAAGATACCGAGAGCCGACAACTCCATGAAGATATTGATAACCTCCTCCTCGGCTGGTGTCTGGGCAATCCAATCCATATAGGTACCTGCCATTAAGGGATATGCCTCCCATGAGGTATTGGCAAAGCGCAGTGAGATATCGTCAGAGAGTTTGTAGTCACGGAGCAATACCTTGAGATTGGGGTTGGTGTTGGCGTGATAGAGGTAGTGGGGACTCTTCCATCCGAGGATGTGCTTAGCACCTTCGGTGAGCACGCCCTTGAAGCCCATAGCTGCTACTTGTGCACCGATATCATCGCTATAAATCAAGCTTGAGTTACGGAACACCTTCGGAGTCTTGCCAAATACCTGCTTGATCTTCTTGCACATGCGGTCAACATCGCTGCGGAAGCACTCTTCGTTAGCGAGTGATGAGAGACCATGTGAATAGGGCTCAGCGAGGAATTCGCAACAACCGGTCTTGTTGATCTCTTGAAGGAGTTCAACTACTTGTGGAGCGTAACGCTCAAGCTGCTCGAGACCTACACCTGAAAGTGAGAAAGCAACCTTGAAGTAACCGTTGCTGCTCTTGATCATGTCGAGCAAGGTGGTGAGAGCGGGCACATAAGAACGCTCTGCAATATCGCTGATACTACTTTCGTTGGCATAGTCATCGTAGTAGTAGTGGTCGGTACCTATATCAAAGAAGCGGTACCGTCTCAGATGAACAATCTGATGTATCTCAAAATAAAGACATATGGTTTTCATAACTTGAATATTTAATCTTTTGAATTCTTTTATTTTCAGCGTAACCGCCTCTTATTCTACTTTATATGTTTTACAGCATTAAGGTAGTCGTCATTGTTGAAATAACCACGGCCACAAAGCTGGTTATAGCACTCACGTATGCGCAGGCCAACCTTCTCCCATGTGATGCGGTCAACCTCCTTGACACCCTCCTCAGAGAGGTAATTATATAGAGCATCGTTTGTACATACGCTATACATAGCATCAGCCAAAGCATCGATATCCCAGTAGTCGACCTTGATTACATTATCCAAGATTTCGCCACAGCCGGATTGCTTTGAAATGATGGAGGGACAACCGCATTGCATAGCCTCCAAGGGTGCAATACCGAAAGGTTCAGACACTGATGGCATCACAAACACATCGGAGTTCTTATAAGCCTCATATACTTGACGGCCTTTCTGGAATCCGGGGAAGTGGAAACGATCAGCAATACCACGCTCAGCAGCCAATTGGATCATTGCATTCATCATATCACCGCTACCTGCCATGCAGAAACGGATGTTGCGAGTGCGCTGAAGCACCTTGGCTGCAGCTTCTACAAAATATTCGGGGCCCTTCTGCATGGTGATACGTCCCAAATAGGTAACTACCTTTTCATTGGGGTTCTTATTGGGTACGATATCTACCAAATCCTGACTGAGAGGATAAACGGCATTATGCATAGCCACACACTTACGCGGGTCTTGGTGATACTGATGAATCACGGTCTGACGTGTGTGCTCTGATACGCACATGATACAATCAGCATGGTCCATACCGTTCTTCTCGACGCTATATACAGTGGGGTTAACCTTACCACGAGAGCGGTCAAAGTCAGTGGCATGTACGTGGATACACAATGGCTTTCCACTTACCATCTTGGCATGCACACCTGCGGGATATGTGAGCCAATCGTGAGCGTGAATCATGTCAAACTCCTCACTACGAGCCAACACGCCGGCGATGATGCTGAAGTTATTGATCTCGTCATGCAGATTGCTAGGATAGCCACCGGCGAACTGCATACAACCCAAATCGTCAAGTCCTTGCAGATAATTGAAATCTGCATAGAGATGGTCGCGGAAACGATAGTAATCCTCAGCCGTGTGGCCCACGAATCTATCCTTGATCCAATCGTAATTGACATCGCGCCATACGACGGGAACCTGACTCATGTTTATGATTTTCAAGAATTTCTCCTCTTCACCCGTAGGTTTGGGCAAACAGAAAGTGGTTTCCACATCACCCTGAAGGCTCAATCCCTTCGTTATACCATAACTGGCAACTGCGAGACCTCCATATATCTTAGGAGGAAACTCCCAACCGAACATTAATACTTTCATACTTGCGTTCCTCCTATATATTATAT
>JAZRDT010000131.1:0-5009 GCA_045660385.1 Bacteroidaceae bacterium
CAACCTCGTGCGCAATGCAGCGCAGTCGCTCGAGGGGTACGAGGATGCCCACATCGAGGTACGCGCTACAATAGTAGAGGGTAAGCCTTACATCACTGTGACCGACAATGGTCCCGGCATCCCGGAGAACCGCATAGAGCATATCTTCGAACCCTTCTACTCGACCAAGCAGAACGGCTCGGGCATCGGCCTGGCCCTGGCACAGCAAATTATGATGGCACACGGTGGACGCATCAGCGCATCATCGCAACCGGGCACACGCACTACCTTTACATTGGAATTTATTAAAGCTAAATAGATTCTGCGCTAAGAAGAATTATAGACCTTCTACAATTCTCGTTTCAAGGTCATTGTCCAAGTTATCGGCATGTTTAATTACCACGCATGCCACACCGCCATCAATAGCACGAAAAGCCCCCTCGATCTTAGGTATCATCCCCTTATTGATGGTGCCATCGGCACGAAGAGCCGCAAAACTCTCGCGATTGATGGAGGGTATCACGCTGCGGTCGTCGTCCACATCGGTGAGCACACCATTCTTCTCGAGACAGAAGATGAGGTTCGTTGGCTCTATCTGAGAAGCACCCACAGCTACAGCCGAAGCTACGCTATCGGCATTACTATTGAGCAGTGAACCCTGCTCATCGTGCGTGATAGCGCAAAAGACAGGTACGATATTCTGTTCGACAAGCGAACGCAAAAAGGCTATGTTCATTCTTTCCGGTATGATATCACCTACATAGCCGTAATCAATCGGTTTAGGAGCACGACGAATTGCAGGGATAACATTGGCATCGGCACCAGAGAGACCAATGGCTTTGGTACCCAACGCACCCAAACGGGCGACAATTTGCTTGTTTACGAGTCCGGCATATACCATGGTTACCACGTCGAGCGTATCGCGATCGGTCACGCGCCGTCCGTCAATCATCTGAGTCTCAATACCGAGCTGAGCGCTTAGGCGTGTAGCCAGTTTACCGCCTCCATGGATAAGCATCTTGGGGCCCTCCATAGCGGCAAACTTCTCTAGGAAGCGTTCCAGCGCTGCGGCATCGTCGATGACGTTACCTCCGATTTTCACTACGTTGATCATAAGTTCTCGAGCAATCGTTTGAGTACAACTGTAGCAGATATCTCTCGGTTGGCAGCCTCAGGGATGACAAGACTTGTAGGCGCCTCGATAACCTCATCGGTAACGATCATACCACGGCGCACAGGCAGACAATGCATGAAGAAGGCATTGTTGGTGAGGGCCATCTTCTCTTCTGTTATGGTCCACGAGCGGTCCTTTGAGAGAACTTGTCCGTAGTTGGGATCCTCGTATGCAGACCAGTTCTTGGCATATACGAAATCGGCACCACGCAACGCCTCGTCCTGATCGTGGGTCACCTTGGCATTGCCCACAAATTCGGGAGCAAGGTCATATCCCTCAGGATTCGCAATCACGAAATCGTAGTCGGTAGCATTCATCCACTCGGCAAATGAGTTGGGTACAGCCTGCGGCAAAGCCTTGGGATGAGGCGCCCATGTCAGCACCACCTTGGGACGCTCGGTCTTCTTATGCTCCTCAATGGTGATGAGGTCGGCAAAGCTCTGTAGCGGATGACGTGTAGCAGCCTCCATACTGAATACGGGGCGACCTGAATAGCGGATAAACTGCTCAATAACGCGTTCTTCATAGTCGTCGGCCTTATTGGTGAGTCCGGCAAAAGAACGCACACCAATGATATCACAATATGAGCCCATCACAGGAATAGCTTCAAGCAAGTGCTCGGCCTTGTCGCCATCCATGATGACACCACGCTCAGTCTCAAGTTTCCAAGCACCCTGGTTCACATCAAGTACAATCACGTTCATACCCAGATTCATCGCCGCTTTCTGCGTACTCAGTCGAGTGCGCAACGACGAGTTAAAGAATATCATCATCAGCGTCTTATTACGACCAAGCTCCACATGAGCAAAACGGTCCTTCTTGATGGCTAAAGCCTCGGCTACTGCATCGTGCAGGTTGCCAATATCTCCCACACAAGTAAATTTCTTCATTTTGGTTCTATTTATGTTTGACTTGCGAAGATACGAAAAAGCATTTGAAATACAAAGTATGCTTTGACATTTCGTTTGTTATGTGTACCTTTGTGAATAAATCACAATTAGAATGATAACACAACTTTCCCAAGACTCTATAGCACTGCTCGACAGACTTATCGCAACACCTTCAGTATCTCGAGACGAGGCGGCTACGGCCGACATCATTGAGGAATTCCTGCGTTGCCGCGTCAAGGGGGAGGTTAAGCGTATATACAACAATGTATATGTGCGCACACCTTTATGGAATGATAACCATCCTACCCTACTGATGAACTCGCACCACGATACGGTGCGTCCCTCGGCATCATATACGCGCAACCCCTACGAGGCTACACATGAGGAGGGACGCATCTATGGCCTCGGCAGCAACGATGCCGGTGCATCGGTGGTGAGTCTCATCGCGGCATACCGCTATCTGGAGATGGAGGAGTTGCCCTTCAACATGCTATTAGCCATCAGCGCCGAAGAAGAAGTGATGGGCGAGCATGGTATGCGTGGGCTGCTACCCGAGCTGGGACCTATCGATATGGCCCTCGTTGGCGAACCTACGGGGATGCAAGCTGCAGTGGGCGAGCGCGGACTGGTAGTGATGGACTGCACAGCACACGGTGTGCGCGGACATGCGGCACGCAACGAAGGGGTGAACGCGCTATACAAGGCAATGGAGGACATCGAGCGCATACGCAACTACCGCTTTGAACACACCTCTCCGCTCTTGGGCGACATTAAGATGACGGTGACACAAATCAATGCCGGTACACAACACAACGTAGTACCCGATGAATGCAAGTTTGTTATTGACATACGCACTACCGATGCTTACTCCAACGAGGAAACAGTAAAGATTGTGCAGCAGTTGCTCGAAGCCGACGCAAAAGAACGCAGCACACGCGTGCATGCATCAGCCATATATTCTGAACATCCATTGGTGAAGGCTGCGATAGCTATCGGACGTAGCACCTTCGTATCGCCCACTACCTCCGACATGGCGCTCATGCACGATATACCATCGCTAAAGATGGGTGTAGGAGAGTCGGCACGCTCGCATGGAGCCGACGAATATGTGATGGAAAGCGAAATTACAGAAGGCATCAAACTATACATCGAATTCTTGAGGCAACTCATGAGATAAAACAGTAAAGGCAGCAAGTACTTGCTGCCTTTATTCATCCGTCCTTACAATGACTTATCGTACTGCGATACACTCAATCTCTACACGAGCCTCCTTAGGAAGAGTCTTCACTGCCACCGCAGAACGTGCAGGACATACACCCTCGAAGAACGAAGCATACACCTCGTTCATCTCAGCGAAGTCGGCCATATCAGCGAGGAATACTGTAGTCTTCACCACATTGTCCATTGTGAGTCCTGCTTCAGCAAGGATATTCTTCATATTGGTGAGAGACTGACGAGTGAGTTCCTTGATTCCACCCTCAGCGAAAGCACCTGTAGCAGGGTCGATGGGGAGCTGTCCGCTCACGAATACGATACCATTAGCCTCAATAGCCTGGCTATAGGGACCGATAGCCGCAGGAGCGGCCGATGTGTTGATTTGCTTCTTCATTATCTATATACTTTTATAGGTTATATTTTGCGTAGCGAAGATAGTGAAAGCTGAGCAGATGACAAAATATCAACAACGATTTCTGCATTTATTATACAACAAAAACTAAAGATGATACATCTCATATGCTATTCGCCAGAGGAGAGAACCAATTTTATTACAAGTAAACTTGTATATTCGCTCGGCTTATTATAACTTTGTAGCAAACATAAAAAAGCAATACTATGAAATCAGTTCTTGACAATCGCCCCGCACTCACTGCGGAGGTGTACAAAGTAGCCGAAGTTGCTGGTTATCTATGGCAGAAAGGTTGGGCCGAGCGCAATGGCGGTAATATCACAGTCAACATCACAGAACATATTGACGAAGAGATCAAGGCACTGCCAGCTATCAGCGATGTCAAACAGATTGGTGTTACCCTCCCCTATCTTAAAGGCTGCTACTTCTACTGCAAGGGAACCAACAAACGCATGCGCGACCTTGCTCGTGACCCAATGCAAAACGGCTCAATTATCCGCATCCTCGACGACTGCGCGAGTTATGTCATTATTGCCGACGAGCCTGTAATGCCTACCTCTGAACTTCCAGCTCACTTGAGTGTTCACAACTGGTTTATTGAGACAGGTAAGCCCTACAAAGCATCCGTACATACACACCCCATAGAATTGGTAGCGATGAGTCATTGCCGCAAGTTCCTCGAGAAAGATATACTGACCAATCTTTTATGGAGCATGATTCCTGAGACAAAGGCATTCTGTCCACGTGGCCTCGGTATCACAACATACGAACTTCCGGGTTCTAACGCATTAGCCGATGCTACTATTGACGCATTGAGCGATTACGATGTTGTAATGTGGGAGAAACACGGAGTATTCGCAGTTGATACGGATGTCATGGCCGCATTTGACCAAATTGACGTTCTCAACAAATCAGCTTTGATCTATATCGCATCGAAGAACATGGGATTTGAGCCTGAGGGAATGAGCCAAGAGCAGATGCACGAAATGTCAGTTGCTTTCAATCTTCCCAAATAAATAAAGAGAAGAGGCACCTAAAATGGCATGGATGCAGCAAGAGCACTTCTTGTTGCATCTTTTTTATGCATTGCCTGCAACTCCACATCCTGGATTTCATAAGCATTCCTATGTCCTCTCGGTATTCCTGGGGTATATTTCGTCTCCTATGATGTATGGTATGGCATCCATATACATCACGACATAGCCCTAAACGACGAAGAGGAGTCATCCTGTCGGACAACTCCTCTCCTGAAAAACGGCGGCTACCTACTCTCCCACAAACGCAGTACCATCGGCGCGGTCGGGCTTAACTTCTCTGTTCGGAATGGGAAGAGGTGGAA
>JAZRDT010000132.1:0-13974 GCA_045660385.1 Bacteroidaceae bacterium
TTTGGACGTGACGTTCAATGAAGACAGCACTCGCAAGACGAAGAATGCAGCGGCCAACTTCTCTTTGCTGAACAAGATTGCCTTGATGGTGGTGAAGAATTCCTCAAAAAAGGGAAGTCTCAAGGCTAAAAGAAAGGCGGCTGGATGGGACAATAAAGTCCTGGCGCAGATGCTAGACGAGGAGTGGAATTTCTGATGCGTCTGCCCTGCCGCGGTGGCGGAATCCCGTCACTGCGGTGACAGGAATATTTGCATGTCTACACTGGACGCGATGCAGACTTGTACCTAATTTGGTTTAGACTTACAATGATTGGGCTTTATATGTAATTTTTCATTTACCCTCCCCCCTAATCGGGAATTGAAAATTAAAAGTTAAAAATTGATGTGGATGATTTCTCTGCCAGGGGTACTGCCAATGGGGTTGGCAGTAAGCTGTGTGTTGAATATCTGGGTGATGCTGCTATGTTTGCCGCCCATGCCAGGGGGTAAACGCAAATCATTATATAGGGCCTTGCTCTGCCACAGCCAACCGATTTATAAACATTTTTCACCTAAGAACTTCTTGACGATGTACTCAATAGTGGAATGTCGGGGCTCAGACATACCAACTTCCTCTCACCCGTCGATTAGGAAACGACTTTTGCAAAGCAAAAAACCGAATTTGGTGGGTTTTCTTGCTCGGTCGGCATCTTTTGTGTACCTTTACACCCATATAACAGCAAGCATAGACAACACCGATGAAGATTGACAATATAGAACTAGGCAGGTATCCAGTGCTACTAGCGCCCATGGAGGATGTTACCGACCTCGGTTTCAGACTCATGTGCAAGGAGTTTGGTGCCGACCTCGTGTATACGGAGTTTGTATCGAGCGATGCGCTTATCCGTCAAGTAAACAAGTCGATGCAGAAACTCGCCATCAGCGATGAGGAGCGCCCTGTGGCGATACAGATCTATGGCCGCGATGTGGACTCGATGACCGAAGCGGCACGCATCGTAGAAGAGGTGAAGCCCGACATCATAGACCTTAACTTCGGTTGCCCCGTGAAGCGCGTAGCGGGGAAGGGAGCTGGTGCAGGCATGCTGCAAAATGTGCCGCTGATGCTCGACATCGTACGCTCGGTGGTGAAGGCGGTTAACACGCCCGTAACCGTGAAGACCCGCCTCGGATGGGACGAGAGTTCGAAGATCATCGTCGACCTAGCCGAGCAGTTGCAAGACTGCGGTATCAAGGCGCTCACTATCCATGGCCGCACCCGTGCACAGATGTACACCGGGGAGGCTGACTGGACCCTCATCGGTGAAGTGAAGAACAATCCGCGCATGCATATACCTGTTATAGGTAACGGTGACATCACCACCCCTGAACGTGCCAAGGAGTGTTTCGACCGCTACGGTGTGGATGCCGTAATGATAGGCCGAGCCAGTTTCGGCCGCCCCTGGATATTCCGCGAGGTGAAGCACTATCTGGAAACGGGCGAGCACTTGTCCCCCTTGACCTTCGATGCGCGCATGGATATCCTACGTGAGCAAGTGATGCGGAGCGTAGCACGCCTTGACGAACGCCGTGGCATACTACACATACGCCGCCACCTGGCTGCCACACCACTCTTTAAGGGACTACCCGACTTCAAGCAACTACGCATTGCCATGCTGCGTGCCGAGACCGTGGAGGAGCTGTTTGCCATATTCGAACAGATAAAAGCACAGTATGGCAGCCAATTTTAATATCTAATCTCTAATTTTTAGTCCACTACCATGGAATCTCTCGTACGCTACGTCTGGAAACACCGCCTGTTCCCGCTCGGCGAACTGAAGACTACTGATGGATTACCCATTGAGGTGATGCAGCCGGGTATGGAAAACCGTAACGATGGTCCCGACTTTTTCAATGCCAAGGTGAAGATAGGCAACACACTGTGGGTGGGCAACGTAGAGATACACAGGCGTTCATCGGACTGGCGCCAGCATGGGCACCATACCAACGTACGCTACGATTCGGTAGTACTGCACGTGGCCGAAACAGTGGACGTACCGCTCACACGGACCGACGGCACCCTAATCCCGCAATTGGAATTGAAGGTGCCGCAACACATTATCGACAACTATGAGCAGCTGCGCCAAACCGACCAATATCCCCCATGTCATCGAGTGATACCCACGCTGAGCACACTCACCATACACAGTTTCCTGTCGTCGTTGCTATGCGAACGACTCGAGCAACGTGCCGCCCTCATCGTGCAGCGCTACGAGGCACACGACAAGAACTGGGACGATGCACTCTTCTGCACCATCGCACGCAACTTCGGATTCGGCACCAATGGCGATGCCTTCGACGAGTGGGCCCGCCGCATTAACTTCCGTGCGGTAGACAAGCACGCCGACAACCTATTACAAGTGGAAGCAATCTTCTTCGGACAGGCCGGACTGCTTGCCGATGAGGCTGTGCCCGAATACTATAGGGCCAACCTTGCTGCGGACGAGTATTACCAATCGCTATGCCGCGAATATCAGTTTCTCGCCCATAAATTCGGTCTCACACCGATGAACTACACTCTGTGGCAACACTTGGGTATGCGCCCAGCAAATTTCCCTCACGTGCGGCTGGCACAACTGGCCATGCTCTACCACGAGCACCGCATCGGTGTATCGAAGCTGCTGGCGGCTCCCGACCGCAAGGCCATCACGGCCCTGTTTGATGTGTGTGCGTCAGGATATTGGGACACGCACTACGTGTTTGCATCTACCACATCAAGTCCGATGAAAAGGCGCATTACCGACAACGCGGTAACCTTGCTGCTCATTAATTCAGTAGCTCCATTCTACTATAGCTATGGCCTCCGCAGAGACGACGAGCGCTACTGCGAACAGGCTGCACTGTTACTCGAGCAATTGAAGGCCGAGAACAACTATATCATACGCAACTGGACCGACTGCGGCCTGCTGGTGAAGCACGCCGCCGATAGCCAAGCGCTCATACAACTGAAGAAGCAGTATTGCGACCGTCGCGACTGCTTGCGTTGCCGCATAGGCTACGAGTACTTGAAATCAGAGTACGGAGCGGGAAAGAATGTTCGATGAAATGGGCGATTTTGTATCGGTCGAACGTGAAAAAATGCTAATTGACAGGCAATTTGGGTAATATTTCGATTTTTTGCACTACCTTTGTACTTTAAATGCGAAGATAGGCAACATCATCTGCGCATCATTTGACGCCAAGGGAAATAAAACATTTCATTGCAATGAAACAATATAAATTGGTAAACAACCTCATGGGTTGGCTTGTATTTGCCGTAGCGGCAGTGGTCTATTGCCTGACCATCGAGTCGTCGGCAAGTTTCTGGGATTGTCCCGAGTTTATCACCACGGGCTATAAGCTCGAAGTGGGTCACCCGCCCGGTGCGCCCTTCTTCATGCTCACGGCCAACTTGTTCTCACAGTTTGCCAGCGATCCCTCACAGGTAGCCTACATGGTGAACGTGATGTCGGCACTGCTCAGCGCAGGTTGCATACTCTTCCTCTTCTGGAGCATCACACACCTGACACGCCGCCTCATCTGTGGAACGAGCACCACCATCAAGACAGGACAGACGATTACCATCATCGGAGCCGGATTGGTGGGTGCCTTGGCCTATACCTTCAGCGATACCTTCTGGTACAGTGCTGTAGAGGGTGAGGTATATGCCTACAGTTCATTCTTCACGGCAGTGGTGTTCTGGTTTATCCTCAAATGGGAGGAGGAGGCCGACAGTGTGCGCAGCGATCGCTGGATCATCCTCATCGCCTACATGATGGGACTCTCAGTGGGTGTGCACTTGCTCAACCTGCTCTGTATCCCCGCCATCGTGCTCATCTACTACTACAAGAAGCGCCCCAACGCCGGATGGAAGGGTTCGCTCATGGCACTCATCGTATCGGCAGTGCTCATCGCAGCTATCCTCTATGGCATCGTTCCGGGTATCGTGAAGGTAGGCGGATGGTTTGAACTCCTCTTCGTCAATGGCTTCTCGATGCCGTTCAATACGGGTCTCATCATATACATTGTTGTGTTGGTGGCTGCATTGGTATGGAGCATCTGGGAAACCTACGCCGCACGTTCAGCCGCACGCACTAATATTGCCTTCATTGCCGTAGTAGCTCTTACAGGATTGCCCTTCTACGGACATGGTTTCAAGTGCGTGGCCCTCGGCTTGGTTGTGCTTGCTGCATTGGCTATCTACCTCTTCAACATGGATAAGCTCAAGGAGCAGTGGCGCATGAGTGCCCGCGTTATGAGCACGGCACTGGTGTCAATCATGATGATTGTTATCGGATACTCCTCATACGCTGTTATCGTGGTGCGCTCATCAGCCAATACCCCGATGGACCAGAACTCACCCGAGGATATCTTCACCCTTGGCAGCTACCTCAACCGTGAGCAGTATGGAGACACACCGCTCTTCTACGGAGGTACTTACGCATCAAAGGTGAAGCGTGTCGTGGAGGGTCAGTACTGGGTGCCCGTAGTGAAGGAGGGTGCCAAGGTGTACATGCCTAAGGAAAAGGCAAACCCCGATGAAAAGGACCGATATTTCGTAGTGCGCGTTAAGGAGGAGGCAGTGATGGAGCCCGCGATGCTCTTCCCGCGCATGCACAGTGCCGACCATGCCAACTGGCCCACAGCAAATGGTAGCATTAACCTTTATGAGAACTGGGCTGGCGGCATCAAGGGCCGTGAAGCCATTGTCAACGTAAACGGACAACGCCAAAAGGTGAAGGTTCCCACACAGATGGACAACATCAAGTTCTTCATCAACTATCAGGTGAACTTCATGTACTGGCGCTATTTCATGTGGAACTTCGTGGGTCGACAGAACGACATACAGGGCAGCGGCGAATTGGAACATGGTAACTGGATTACCGGTATCAACTTCATTGACAAGATGCTTGTGGGCGACCAGACCCTTCTCCCCACAGTGCTACGCGAAAACAAGGGCCGTAACGTGTTCTATGGCCTCCCCTTGATACTCGGCCTCATCGGTCTCTTCTGGCAGGCAGGCCGTGGCAAGCGCGGTGCACGCCAGTTCTGGGTAGTATTCATGCTCTTCTTCATGACAGGATTGGCCATCGTACTTTACCTTAATCAGACACCTATGCAGCCTCGTGAGCGCGACTATGCTTATGCGGCCTCGTTCTACGCCTTCGCCATCTGGATCGGTATGGGTGTGGCTGGTGTTACCCAGTTGTTGCAGAAGCTCATCAAGAACCAGGGTGTAGCTGCTACTATCGCCACCTTGGTGTGCGTGCTGGTGCCTCTGCAGATGGCAAGCCAAACATGGGACGACCACGACCGCAGCAACCGCTATATGGCTCGTGACTTCGGTCAGAACTACCTCAACACACTTCCTGAGAAGGGTGCGCCCATCATCTTTACCAATGGCGACAACGACACATTCCCCCTGTGGTACAATCAGGAGGTAGAGGGCGTACGCACCGACTCACGTGTATGTAACCTCTCGTACCTGCAGACCGACTGGTACATCGACCAGATGCGCCGTCCGGCCTACGACTCGCCCTCAGTGCCTATCCAGTGGGAACGTCTCGACTATGTGGAGGGCACCAACGACGTTGTCTACATCCGTCCCGAGATGAAGAAAGGTGTGCTCGATCTCTACAAGAAGTCACCCGTGGGAGCAAGCAAGAGATTCGGCGAAGAGCCCTTCGAATTGCGCAACATCCTCGACTATTGGGTGAAGAGCAAGGACGAAGGCCTCCATGCAATCCCCACCGATACCTTATACATCACATTGGACAAGGCTGCTATCCTGCGTTCGGGCATGTATATCCCCGAGCAGTATCGTGGCGCTACTGATGAGGAGACCATGAGCAAGATGCCCGACCGCATGGTCATCTCACTCAAGGGACGTGGCTACCTGACCAAGAATCACATCATGCTGCTCGAGATGTTGGCCAGCACCAACTGGGAGCGTCCGCTCTATATGTCTACTACTGTGGGTAGCGAGAACTACGTAGGACTTGAGAACTTCTTCCTGCAAGAGGGCTTGGCCTATCGTATCACTCCGTTCAACTTCCGCGAACTGGGTATTGCTCCGCAAGGTGGCTACGCTGTAGACAGCGAAACGATGTACGAGAACCTGATGAACCGCTTCAAGTTTGGAGGCATGAACAATCCCGGCATCTACATTGACGAGACCATCGCTCGTATGGGCTACACCCATCGCCGCCTATACACCATGCTGGCAACCCAATTGTTGCGCGAAGGCAAGAAGGAAAAGGCACTCGCTGTGCTCGACAAGTGCGAAGAGGAGTTCCCCGCATCCATTCTGCCTCACAACTTCTGGCAGAGCCAGTCGTACCTGATAGGTCAGACCTACCTGGCATTGGGCGAGACTGAGAAGGGAATGAATGTTCTCTCACAAATAGCCGATAACGAAATCGAGTATCTCACATGGTACTTGAGCCTGAACGACAGAAAGTTCCATGCTTCAATTGGTGAGGTTGACTCATGTCTCAGAGCTCTAGCAAGAACATTGCAAATCATGGACCGCTCATCAGATAAAGGTGCTCTCGCACACTATACGGGCCTTTTCAACAAGCTTTATGAAGAGTTCCAGCTCAGAATGAAACTGTAATATAGCCCCAATAGAAGCAAACTCAAAAACAGGAGAACGAAACGAATGTTTATCGAGCAAC
Source organism: Bacteroidaceae bacterium (assembly GCA_045660385.1). Classification (GTDB taxonomy): domain Bacteria; phylum Bacteroidota; class Bacteroidia; order Bacteroidales; family Bacteroidaceae; genus UBA1189. Next base: position 6,693 of record JAZRDT010000132.1, read on the forward strand.
CTCCACAATTCATCCGCCGACTGTACCCACGTGCATGTTGGCGGATGAATGCTTCTGAGAAGTCGGTATACCTAACCTTTGACGATGGTCCTATACCCGAGGTGACACCTTGGGTGTTGGATGTATTGGACAAATACCACATCAAGGCAACCTTCTTCATGGTGGGCGACAATGTGCGCAAGCATCCCGATGAATATAAAATGGTCGTCGAGCGCGGACATCGCATAGGGAACCATACCTACAACCACCTTAAGGGGATTGAAGAACTTACAGAACGCTATATTGCAAACATCGACAAGGCAGACTGCTACCTGTCGACTGACCTGTTCCGTCCACCGCACGGACTTATGCGCATGGGCCAATATCGAGCACTGAGCGAACGCTACCGCATCATCATGTGGGACCTCGTGACACGCGACTACAACCCCAAGCTCAATGGGCGTCAGATTCTAAGAAAGGTGAAGCAATATGCCCGCAATGGTTCTATTATCACCTTCCACGACTCACTGCGCTCAGTACACAACCTGCACTATGCCCTACCCCGTGCTATCGAGTGGCTCATGCAGGAAGGGTACGAGTTTAAGGTATTTGAGTGAGTCAATAAACTGCATCACCTTCTAAAAAATAAGATTTATGCGTAGAGTGATAGGTATAGGAGAAACCATTCTCGACATCCTTTTCAAGAACCACCAGGCAGTATCCTCCGTTCCTGGTGGATCCACATTCAACTCGATGATATCGCTTGGCCGCGCAGGTGTGTCGTCGTGCCTCCTTAGCGAGATAGGTGACGACAAGGTTGGCGGTATGGTCCGCTCGTTCCTGCGCGAGAATAGAGTCAATGACAGCTACCTTACTGAGTACCCCGACCACAAGTCGCCTATATCATTGGCCTTTCTCGATGAGCACAACAATGCCACATACTCCTTCTACAAGGAACCTTTCAAACAGACCGATTGGGAATGTCCAACGATCGGGAGCGACGACATCATACTCTTCGGTTCCTACTATGCCCTCAACCCCGACATGCGCTACAAGGTAACCACCTTGCTCGAGAAGGCACACAAGGCAGGAGCCATCATCTATTATGATGTGAACTTCCGCCGTAATCATGCGGGAGAGGCCATCAAATTGATGAGTACTGTAATCGAGAACTTTGAGTATGCCGATATCGTGAAGGGGTCCGACGAGGACTTTGAGGTGCTATACCGCATCGCTGAGGGATCGAAAATCTTCAAAGAGAAGGTCGACTTCTACTGCCCTCGCCTCATCTACAGTAGGGGTTCGCAAGGAGTTGATCTCTATAGTCGTACACTTACGAAGCACTACCCTATTGAACCTGTCACCCCCGTAAGTACCATTGGCGCCGGCGACAACCTCAATGCAGGCATCCTCTACGGCCTCATCAAGTATCGCATACGCCGCAACGATCTCGACAGCCTCAGTGAACGCGACTGGGACGACATCATCCGTTGCGGCCTTGAGTTTGCAGCCGAGACTTGCCGGCAGGCTGACAATTATGTAGGTTCCCAATTTGCAGCAAAGAGAAGAGAGGAACTATCGCCCCGTTAGGAATAAGACACACTTGCCCATATGGAGAAAGTTTCAACAGAAGCGGCCATTCAGGCCGAGGCATTGCGTCTGGGGTTCTCGGCTTGCGGTTTTGCCAAGGCTGAGCCGGTAAGCGATGAAATGGTACAAAAACTGGACCATTGGGTGAATCATGGCTTCCATGCCGGTATGGGCTATATGGAGCGCAACCGCCACCTGCGCCTCGACCCTACACAGCTCGTTCCCGGATGCCGCACACTCATCGTCGCAGCGCTTGACTACTACCCGCAGCAGCCGATCCCTCAAGAGGAGTATCAGATAGCCTACTATGCTTATGGAGCCGACTATCACCGTGTAGTCAAGGACAAGCTGCATCAGCTATTTAACTATATCAAGACATTGGCACCCGAGGTACAGGGCCGTGCTTTCTGCGACACCGCTCCGTTGCTTGAACGCTATTGGGCTACAAAGGCAGGCTTGGGTTTCATCGGACTCAACCGCACACTTATCATCCCCGGGAAGGGTAGTTACTGCTTCTTGGGAGTATTGGCAGTAGACATAGACCTGCATACCGAGCATCATGACATGCCCCTCTCATGCGGTAGTTGCAAACGCTGCCTCATAGCCTGTCCCACAAAGGCGCTCACCCCCGACGGCATCGACTGCCGCCGCTGCCTATCCTATCTCACCATCGAGCATAAAGGAGAAATCCCCGATGAATACGCCGAAAAAATGGGGAATCGCATCTATGGATGCGACACTTGTCAGCGGGTATGCCCACACAATCGCCATGCTGAATCCACCCGCGAGGCAGCCTTTTCTCTGCCCGACGAAGTAGCAGCCATGAAGCGCGACGATTGGAATCAACTCACCCCCGAGCGCTATAGAGAGCTTTTCAGGAATAGCGCCATCGAACGGGCTGGCTACGAGGGCCTCTCCAGAAACATAGGCCTATTGAAGAAATAAAAAGAGAGAAGCCAAACATCAAATCAGATATTTAACTTCTCCTCTTCACGGTGGGCCATCTAGGGCTTGAACCTAGGACCTCCAGATTATGAGTCTGTTGCTCTAACCAACTGAGCTAAAAGCCCGACACAAACATTCCATTGGAATTTTTGATGGTGCAAAGGTAAGGGGATTGTTTGAATTTTACAAGTGTTTTATATAAAAAAGGGTTAAAAATCCTCCTTTTTATCATTTTTATAGGCTTGCACCTCTCGCATCACACGTAGGAAATTGCCTCCCCAAAGTTTCTCAATATCCTCCTCGGTGAATCCCTCGGCACGGAGGCGACGGGTGAGGTTGATGACTTCGGACGCATCGGCACAGCCTATGATGCCGCCATCGCCGTCAAAATCGGTGCCTATGCCTACATGGTCAATGCCGGCCACGCGCACCATGTGCACAATGTGGCGCACGGCATCGTCAATGGTAGCGCCACCCTCCTTGCGCAGGAATCCGTCGTAGAGGCAAGTCTGCACCACACCTCCCGAAGCAGCAAGGACACGCAGCTGATCGTCGGTGAGATTGCGCGGATGGTCGCACAGAGCACGTGCCGATGAGTGGCTGCACACGATGGGAGTGGCGCTCGCTTCGATGGCTTGGTAGAAGGTGCTCTCGGCAGCATGCGAGAGGTCCACCATCATGCCCACGCGGTTCATCTCGCGGATGGCCTCACGGCCCAGAGCGCTGAGGCCTCCATGCTCAGCATGGCCACGGGCCGAGTCGCACAAGTCGTTGTCGCCATTGTGGCAGAGCGTCATATATACCACTCCACGCTCACGGAAATGGGCTATACGGGTGATGTCGTCGCCCACGGCATAGCCATTCTCAATACCCAGCATAAGGGCGCGTTTGCCCTCCCGTTTGATTCGGTAGAGGTCGTTGGGGGTATAGGCGATGGCCACACTGTCGGCATCATGAGCAACCATCGCCTCTATTTCCGTCAACAGGCGCTCGGCCTTGGCAAAGGCAGCATGGAGCGAATCCATGTCACGTGCCTCCTGACGCAGGTAGGCCACCATAATGGTGGCATCGAGACGTCCCTCGGTCATCTTATGCAGATCGACCAGGATACGTGGGTCGCGACTGTCGAAACGTATGTGCTGGTCAAACTTCATAGGAGTGTCGCAATGGGTATCGAGCGTCAGGATACGACGATGCAACGCTCGTGCCTCAGCAAACGAGGAGGCCTCACCCACCAACCACTCGAAGAGCGGAATCATAGATGAATCACCACCGAGAATCATACATTCGGGATGCCATTGCACACCCATCATCGACTTATGCATCGTACTCTCAACGGCTTCAATAAGTCCGTCGGGCGAGAGGGCAGTAACGGCAAAGCCGGGCGCCGCCTCTTTGACTGCCTGGTGGTGGAAGCTGTTGACCGCAATACTGGTAGCGCCAAACACGCCAGCCAGCACGCTGCCAGCCTCAACACGCACACTGTGTGTAGCCACGTGGCGCTCGGTGTCCTGACTATGCTTGATCGTGGCACCGGCCTCTTGATAGATATCCTGGTAGAGTTTTCCTCCGAGTGCCGCCGTCATTACCTGCAAGCCCCTGCAAATGCCAAGAACCGGAATCTGGCGGTTGGCAGCAAGGCGCACAAGCATCAGTTCGTGCCAATCGCGCACAGGATTGATGGAACTGAGTTTGCGCGAGGGTTCCTCGCCCAGATACAGCGGATTGATATCGCCTCCACCCGAAAGGATGAGCGCATCGACCCTTTCGAGCAGACTCCCCATTGCATGGGGATCATCAAAGGGGGGGATAATGAGCGGAGTGCCACCAGCCTCGAGCACCGAACGGTAATACCCCTCTAGCAATGTGCATTTGCCATTGTCGTAGTTGCCCGTGATGCCTATGATAGGCTTCGTCTTATATGCTGGGAAGGAGGCATGCAACGCAGTGTAGTCTGCCTCAATGTTGAATTTTGCCATAGGGAGAATATAAAACTACCCCTACCCTCTCAGGGGTTAGGGGTAGCTGTTTATTTTAGTCTAAACTGATGGGGATCTCTTTCTTGATGCTCTGGTCGAGCGAAATCATGGTCTCAGTGGCCGTCACACCCGGAATCTCCTGTATGCGTTCATTAAGCAGGTTCATCAGATGCTCATTGTCACGTGCATAGAGCTTTACAATCACACTATAGGGACCCGTGGTAAAGTGAGCTTCCACAATCTCAGGAATGTTCTTCAGTTCCTCAATAGCCTCCTTGTACATCGAACCTTTAGCAAGGCTCAGCCCCACGTAGGTGCATGTGCGATAGCCCAACATCTTAGGGTTCACATGATAGCCCGAACCTATGATGACCCCCATATCAATGAGGCGCTGCACGCGTTGATGTATGGCTGCACGCGACACGCCGCAATCAACGGCTACATCTTTGAAGGGGATACGTGCATTCTGCGAAATTGTTTCAAGTATCTTTTTGTCCAGATCGTCAATCTTTTCCATTGCTTTATTAGATTTTTGTATGGTGTTTTATTAAATTCGGTAGCAAATGTATACTTATTTTTTGAAATGACGTACATTTTTTACTATTTTTTCTTACTTTTGGTCGAAAAAATACATTTCGCAACCTTTAATGCCCGAAAAGGGCGTAGGGCCACACCGAGAAGCAATAAAAAAGATGCCTGACACTACTCTACGCGTATCAGGCACCCCTTTATAACCCTATGTTCATTATTTAACCTTTATCTTATCAAATCCCTCTCCATAGACACCAGTGACATTGCATTGGGATACAAATGCATTGGGGTCTATATCGTGGATGACACGGAAGATGTTGACTGCATCCTGACGCTTGGCCAGCACCACCAACACCTTACGCGACTGCTTGCTGTACCACCCGGTGCCATCGAGAACGGTAACACCACGATGCAGCTTCGAGTTGATATAGTCGGCTATCTCGTCATACTTGTTGGAGAAGATAAGAAACTGTACCGATCCGCGCGTACTATTAATATAATAGTCGAGGGCAACACTCATGATAATCAGTGCCACGAAACCAAACATCACACGACGCCAATCGTGGAACACAAAGTAGCAGCTGCTGATGATGAGGATGTCGGAAATCATCGTGGCGCGGCCAAAACTGATGTTGCGGAATTTGTTGATGATGGCATTGACGATATCCATGCCACCGGTGCTGCCATTATGCGTAAAGGCAAGACCAACACCAAGACCTGCGCAGCATGCTCCAAGCACACAAGCCATAAAGTCCTGCCCGGGGCCGAGGAGTTGCATGAACTGTCCGTTCTCATCCATGAACCATGGTTGGGTAACGTCGAGCATCACCGTAAGCATAACAACGGCATAGACCGTCTTTACACAAAATCTCCATCCAAGAAGTTTCAGGGCAAACAAGAGCAACACGGCATTGATGCAGAGGTAGGTAATCTGCATATCGATGCCTGTGGCATAATATACAATAGCAGAGATACCCGTGACACCACCCATGGTAATCTGGTATGGAAGCATGAAGCAACTCCATCCCAACGCGTAGATGAACAATCCGAGACCAATAACGAAATAGTCTTTCACCTCACGTAACAGCCTATGCCTGTCTAATAGAAAACTTTGCATGATACCTAATTTAGTGTTAGAGATTGGGGACAAGAAACTCCGATTACGCTACCACGATATTCACAATCTTCTTCGGCACAACAATGACCTTGCGGATTGTCTTGCCATCGATATACTTCTGTGTGTTCTCATTGGCGAGCACAGTCTCCTGAATAGCCGCATTGTCCAAGTCGGCAGCCAGCTCCATGGTGAAGCGTGTCTTTCCGTTGAACGAGATAGAGTACACCACGCTATCCTCCTTGAGATACTCCTCATTGAATGCGGGCCATTGGGCATCGCACACCGAACCCGTGCCACCGAGCTGCTCGAACAGCTCTTCGCACACGTGAGGAGCGAAGGGAGCCAAGGCCACAACGAGCGGCATCAGCACCTCGTGCTTGGTGCACTTGAGCGACGAAAGCTCGTTCACACAGATCATGAAGGCACTGATCGAGGTGTTGTATGAGAAATTCTCGATGTCGCCGGTCACCTTCTTGAGCAGCTTGTGCAGCGACTTCAGTTCTTCCTTGGTGGCAGCCTCATCGGTCACAAGCAGCTCCTCGCCACGACCGTAGAAGAGGCTCCAGAACTTCTTGAGGAAACGGTGGCAACCGTCGATACCGTTGGTATCCCATGGCTTCGACTGCTCTACGGGGCCGAGGAACATCTCGTACATGCGCAAAGTGTCGGCACCATACTTCTCGACTATCATGTCGGGGTTCACGACGTTGAACATCGACTTCGACATCTTCTCTACCGCCCATCCGCAGATGTACTTGCCGTCTTCGAGGATGAACTCAGCATCGGCATACTCAGGACGCCAAGCCTTGAAGGCCTCCACATCGAGCACATCATTGGCCACGATGTTTACATCCACGTGGAGGGGAGTCACGTCGTAGTCCTTCTTCAGGTTGAGCGATACGAAGGTGTTGGTATCCTTGATGCGATATACGAAGTTACTGCGTCCCTGAATCATACCCTGATTCACCAGCTTCTGGAAGGGTTCGTCCTTCTTGCTGTAGCCGAGGTCGAAGAGGAATTTGTTCCAGAAGCGTGAGTAGATGAGGTGGCCTGTAGCATGCTCGCTACCTCCGACGTAGAGGTCCACGTTCTGCCAGTACTCACCCACCTTGCTGTCTACGAGTGCCTCGTGGTTGCGGGG
>JAZRDT010000133.1:0-3081 GCA_045660385.1 Bacteroidaceae bacterium
GCTCTTGAAAAATCTTGACAAAAAGGGTGACCGGTGAATTTGGACGAAGAAAAACTGAAATTTGGAAGGCTGCAAACTGTAGTTTGGGCAAAGGCAAACTCAAGTTTGGAGAAGTAAAAATTCTCGTTTCGACGAAGAAAAGCTGAAATAAACGAATATAGAACAAAATAAAACCATACGACAATGAAAGAATTTTTCAAGAACCTCGGACGCTATAAGGTGTCGTCTGTGCTCAACATCCTCGGCCTCGGCATCGCCTTTGCGGCGGCTTACGCCATCTTGGTGCAGGTGAACTATGACCTCAGCTACAACCGCTCGCTCAAGGATGCGGAGAGGGTGTTCCGACTGGAGACGGCTAAATTCTCCATGTTTTTTGAGAACAAAATGAGTGCCAATGTGAACGACTACTTGGGACAAGTACTCGGCGACGACACCACGATGGTAGAGTGCTTCGGGCGAATGGAGTTCGCCCTTTCATCACGCCAACTGGCACTACAAAGCGAGGGCACAGAGCACATGGTAGAAGTTCAGACAAGCGTAGGTACAGCGGGTGCTCCCGAGACCTTAGGCTTTGAGCTTGTGAGCGGCAGTTTCGACCGCCTCAGCACGCCTAACAGCGTCTTGATGAGCGAGAAGTTTGCTCGTACCCACGGCATCGAACTCGACGATGTGGTGTTGGATACCGACACCAGCCGACACTCATACACCGTAGTGGGAATCTTCGAGGACTTTCCCAAGAACTGCGACCTTTACGGCATACAGATGTACTGTACTCAGGAACCCGATGGCTGGGAAGATGCTGGTATGTGGAACTACATCTATTTCTACAAGCTGAAGGAAGCGTGGATGAAGGATGCCTTCGTAGAAAGCCTCTATCCCAAATACTACGACTTCAACGAGTCGAGAATGAAGATGTATCACGAGTGGCGAGGTGAGGAATATCCCGATACGATGACCTTAGAAAAGTTCCGTGCCGCTCCCGAGAACGAACTACAACTGACTTCAATAGGGAATATTTATTTCTCGGATATTGAGAGTGATTGCAAGGTCGGTAATGCTACTACTACTTACACGCTCTTGGCTATCGGTGTAGTCATTCTTATCATTGCCTTTGTCAACTTCATCAACTTCTTTATGGCAATGGTGCCGCTTCGCATACGCCGCGTGAATACGGAGAAGATTTTCGGCTGCACGGCCCGCCGTCTGCGCCTCAGTTTTGTGGGCGAAGCCATCGGCTTGGTATTGCTCGGTCTGCTGTTGGCTGCGTTTATCATATTTATGATAGCTCCCGAGGTGAGTGCCGGCCGTTTCATCTCTACTACAATTGCCTTGGAGGACAACTGGGACGCTGTGCTGATGATGTTTGGTGCAAGTATAGTGCTTGCTATTGTATCTAGTATCTACCCTGCCTATTATATTACTTCTGTGCCGCCAGCTTTTGCCATCAAGGGGTCGTTTGGTAACACGAAGAAAGGTCGTATCCTACGCTCTGCACTACTCACTCTACAGTTCTTCATCTCACTGGCGCTCATTATCTGCACGCTGTTCATCAAACTGCAACATTCCTTTATGATGAACTATGATATGGGCTTCAATCGGGAATATCTGATTTCTACAGAATTAAAGGCTGACGCAATGTACATTACCGAAGACAATCAACGCCCCTCTTTAGTGTCGCTCCTAAAGGAAAGTCCGATGATTAAGGATATCGCTTTCTCGCAAAACCGTATGGTGTCAAAAGATGCTCGCCAAGGATGGGGACGAACGATTGAAGGTGAGGAACACAGAGGTGAAGTTGTAGTAGATGTACAGATTGTAACACCGGGTTTCCTCGAAGTGATGGGCATTGAAATTACAGAGGGGCGCAACTTTGAATCGCGCGATATGCAGAACCCCAATGGAACTGTCATCTATAATGAGACGGCACGTCGTATGTATAATCTCACAATGGAGACACAAATCAAATGGCAGAGAAGTGTAGCCGAAGTCGCAGGCTTCTGCAAAGACACAAAGATGCAACCGTTGCAGTACAAAACAGAACCTATGGCCTTTTACATCTACGGAATAAACCTATATTACCCCCAACTCTATATTCGCACCACCGAGGGTGCCGACTTCGAGGCGGTGAAGACATATATTGAAGAATGCATATTGAAGCTTGCGCCCAAGGCGAAGCCCGAGGACATCAAGGTGGAGTTCTTCGACGAGCAGCTGGGTCGCGAGTATGAGAAGGAAAAGGAGCTCACACGCCTCGTCACCGTGTTCTCTCTCGTCTCCATCCTCATCGCCCTGATGGGAGTCTTCGGCCTCGTCTTCTTCGAGACCCAGTATCGCCGTCGCGAGATTGCCGTGCGCCGTGTCCACGGAGCGCAGATAAGCCAGGTGCTCGGTATGTTCGTCGGCCAATATGTGAAGATGGTGCTCGTGGCTTTCCTCTTTGCCGCTCCCGTGAGCTACCTGATCATGTCGCGCTGGCTCGAAGGCTTTGCCTATCACATCCCGCTCCACTGGTGGGTATTCCTCATCGCCCTTGCCATCGTGCTGGCCGTGACCTCGGCCATCGTCGTGGCCCGTGCCTACCGTGCAGCGAAGGAGGATCCCGTGGGGGCGTTGTATAAGGAGTAGGGGGCTCGAATATGCAGAAAAAAGATGTGGCAGCGCAAAGTGCAGATATTCTTTCTGTTGTGAGCGCTCTGCCACATCTTTTTGTGTTTTTCATACCTTATATGTATTTAAATAAATAATTATATAGGTGCTATATATATAATTAATTATTTATTATCCCTATAGGGTTTCAAAAATGCGTGGCAATGTGGCAGATGTTGGATAGTATGTTGATAATCAGCGAAATGTGCTGCCACATCTTTTTGTTTTTTATGGACTTTGTTCCCAAAATCAGAGCCGTCCGATTTTTCTAACGGACGGCTTTGGTAAATTTATCAGACAAAGGCTTTTCCCTTATTGAAAGGCTCTGATTTGTAGAGTTGCTGAGAAATGTAAAATTTGTGTACAAAATGTGTACAAATTATTGCCTTAATCTATGTGAATATCAGTTGATTGTCAAGCGCAATGTGTACATTT
>JAZRDT010000134.1:0-34177 GCA_045660385.1 Bacteroidaceae bacterium
GGGAGGGGCAGGGGGGAGGCTCTCATCTTGAAGATGCCCAACCTCGAGGCCATCAACGTGGTTGTGGCCAAGAGCGACGCTACCTCATCGCTCATGGTAGGCACCACCGAATATGCAGCGCCTCTGGGCAGCCTCATCGACGTAGAGTCTGAGGTGGCCAAGTTGCAGGCTGAGCTCACCTACCACGAAGGCTTCCTGGGTTCCGTGATGAAGAAGCTCTCGAACGAGCGCTTCGTAAACAATGCCCCCGAAGCTGTAGTTGCCGCTGAGCGCAAGAAGCAGGCCGATGCCGAGAGCAAGATAGCCGCTATCAAGGAAACAATTGCGAAATTGAAATAAGCGGCCTCCCCCTATCCCCCTCCCGAAGAGGGGGAACGCCAATGAACAATAAACGATTAATATTACAAATGAATAAAGGAAACAATACAACTCGCGATGCCCGCAGTTCCTCCCCCCTCTGGGGGAGGTTAGGTGGGGGCCTCCTGCTTTTGGCATTGATTGCCGCACTGGCATTCCTCGGCTTCCGTCTCAGCCAGGCCAACAAAGCCAATGAGGAGATGGTGCAGCTCTTCGAGCTGGAAAAGGAGGAGATGGAAAACGAGTATAGCACCTTCGCCACACAGTATGACGAGATGCAGATACTCATCTCGAACGACTCGCTCGTGGCACAGCTCGAACGTGAGAAGCTACGCACCCAACAGCTGCTCGAAGAGCTACGCGCCACCAAGGCCAGCAACACAGCCGAGATTGCACGTTTGAAGAAAGAGCTGAAGACCGTACGTGCCGTGATGCGCAGCTACGTCATGCAGATCGACTCGCTCAACCAAGCCAACGAAAAGTTGACCAAGGAGAACAAGCGCGTACGCAACCAGTACAAAGAAGCCACCAAGAAGGTGGAGGTGCTGCAAGAAGAGGCCAAGAACCTCAGCGACAAGGTGACACTCGCCTCGCAGCTCGATGCCACAAACATACGCATCGAGCCCCGCAACAAACGCGGCAAGGCGACCAACAGCACGAAGGCAATCATCAAGTTTGTCATCGACTTCACCATCGTGAAGAACATCACAGCACCCACAGGCGAACGCACCCTCTATGTACGCATCGCCAAACCTGACGGCAGCGTGCTCACCAAGAGCGCAAGCCACACCTTCGCCTACGAGAACACCAAGCTCGAATACAGCATCAAGAAGCTCATCGAATACACCGGCGAGGAGCAGAGCGTAACCGTATACTGGGACGTGGAGGAATTCCTCAACCCAGGCGAATACACCGTATACCTCTTCTCCGACGGAGTGATGATAGGCGAAAAGAGCTTCACACTGGAATAAGCCCCAAAAGGAATACAGACACAAAGCTGAGAGAGATGAACGCCCCACGGGATTTCATCTCTCTCAGTTTATAATATACCCATCATCCGAAACGCACCCGATCCACACGGGCCATTTGCTTATTTAAAGATTTATGCGTATCTTCGCATCCATAATCATGAATAATACCAAAAGAATGAACCGCTATGCATCTCTAGCGCTGGCTGCCGCACCCAGCACCACAGCCGCCACAGCACAGACAACACTGAATCTGCAAGAGCAGACATTACCCAACCCCGACAATGTGCCTGCACCTGTGCACCCCATACCTCACCCACGCCAACTGAAGTGGCAAGAGACAGAGTATTATGCCTTCTTCCACTACGGCATGAACACCTACACCGGACTGGAATGGGGCATGGGCGATGAGGACCGAACCACCTTCGCACCCACAGCACCCCCCAACCCCCGACAGTGGCTCGAAGTGGCCAAAGCCGCAGGCATGCGTGGCGGCATCGCCGTAGTGAAGCATCACGACGGATTCTGCCTATGGCCCACAGAGACCACAGACCACAACATCACCAACTCGGGAAACGAATATGGACGCGAGACAAACATTCCACGCGACTTTGCCAAAGCAGCAAAAAAGCTGAAGCTGAAGTATGGATTCTACATCTCACCATGGGACCGCAACAGCGCCCTCTATGGCACCGACCGCTATGTGAAAGAGGTGTTCCTGCGCCAATGTGCCGAGCTGGCAGAATATGGCACAGACCAGTTCGAAATGTGGTTTGACGGAGCCAACGGCGGAAACGGATACTATGGCGGAGAAAAAGACAAGAACGGCAGATACCTCGTACGAAACATCGACCGCGAGACCTACTACGACATACCCAACCTGCGCGACACAGTGCACAAGGTGTGCCCCGACTGCGTGATGTGGGGAGTGGGCGGTGAAGCACGCTGGATAGGCAACGAAGCCGGATGGGCAGGACAAACCAACTGGAGCACCGAGAACCGCGACTATGCCCCCGAGAGAAACGGCATGTATGGCACCGAAGACGGTTGGTTCTGGCTACCCGGAGAAAGCGATGCCAAAGCCACCAACCGAGGATGGTTCTGGCACGATGGCGAAGCACCCCACTCGCCCGAACGCCTGTTCCAGATGTATCTCGAGACCGTAGGACGCAACTCGACACTCATCCTCAACATACCACCCAACCAGGCTGGTGTGCTGCCCGAGGCCTCAGTGACAGCACTCACCGAAACAGGCAAACTCATCAGACAACGCCTCAGCAACGACCTGGCACCCAAAGCCACCATCAGCACAAACAAGGTGCGCACAGCCGGCAAGAGACGCAACTACAAGGCAGCCAACATGACCGACAACAAAAAGGATACCTACTGGAGCACCAACGACGATGTGGTGTCAGACACCATCACGCTGACATGGAAGAAAGCACAGACCGTACGCTATGTGGAAATGATGGAACACATCGCCCTAGGACAGCGTGTGCGCAAATTCCACATAGAGACATCGGACGACGGCACCACATGGACCCGCAGAGCCGACAATGTAGAGACAACGACCGTAGGATACAAACGCATCATCCCACTCAACGGAAGCACCTCGGCAAGCTACGATGAGGGATACAGCGTGAAAGCTTTGCGCATCGTCATCGAAGACAGCAAGGCATGTCCGCTCATCAGCAAAGTAGCCGTATATTAATCACCAGAGCAACGAAGAATTCATCCCTATGAGAAACTCCATACTCTTGACTGTGTTTGCGATGAGCATCGCTGCCAGTGCACAGAACATACAATTTGAGAACAAAGACTACAAAAACCTCGGAGTATATGACACCTGGGAAGCATCACCCTTCCGCACAGGACAACTCCAAGGAAACTATGCCATCGTAGACAACCATCTCACCGCAGTAGAAGACATGCTGGGCAAAGCCCCCAACCCGTCAAAGAAAATCCTCGCCGTGCAGCGCTCACGCTTCGGAAGCAACACCTTCGGTGTGCGCATAGACCTGAACAGCACCTTCGAGCTCACCCCACAGACCCAATACCTGCACGTCATGGTAAACCGTCCCTACAGCGGACGCATCATGGTAGTAGGCCTAGGCAAGCGCACAGACCGCCCCGCACAGTCACCCGAGACAGAACAGTTCTGGGCCATGTCAACCACAGATGTCATCCCCAACAAATGGGTAGATGTAGTACTCCCCATCAAAGGCAATGGCGGCATTGACATCCACAGCCTAGTAGTAGTACCCGACTGCGAGTCGCCTCACGACTACACAGCAGATGCCATATGCTACATCGACAACATTGAACTCAATGCAGACCCCACACCCAAGTACACCTACAGCTACTATGCGATAAACTTCGCTCAAGAACAGATGTACACACGTGGAGACCGCCGCATCAACGGCATAGCACTCACCAGCCCCACCGATGGAGCACAGAGCATCAGCACACCCCAGAAGCCCAACACCGTATACGTAAACATGAACGGCGCAAGCCTCTACGCACGTGCAGGAGAACAGATTACCGTAGGCTTCGACTATCAAGGAGGCTGGATGAACGGATACGTATATCTGGACAAGAACAACGACGGTAAGTTTACTGCCACCATCAACACAGACTACACCCTGCCCAGCGAGAGCGAACTAATGGCCTTCTCCTGCTACGGCAATGGAGAACAGGGATACAACAGCGCAGGCACACTCCTCACTGGAGCTGAGCGCAACACACTCACCATGCCCACATGCACCCTGCCTGCCGACCTCGAGCCTGGCATCTATCGCATGCGCTACAAGGTAGACTGGAACAGCATAGACCCTGCAGGAAGCCTCAACGTAGGCAACTCCATCATCGGCAATGGAGGCGGCATCATAGACATACGCCTCAACATCCATGACGACAAATGCCTGGTGAACGATGCCAACCGCAACGGAGAAGTTTTAGCCGCTGACGGCAGTAAGCTGAGTGGATATACAGCCCCCTTCGGGAAACCCTTCACCATCATCATGAACCCCGAAAAGGGATTCGAATATTCGGGCATCATCGTGAAACATGGCTACAACCTCTCGGGTGACAGCATCGACACACACGGCAATATCCAGTGGATACGTACCCACTACGAGCGCCAGCTGTTTGGACAAGACCACACATTCACCATTCCTGCCGAATGCATGGATGGCAATGTGGAGATAGAAGGACTGTTCATCGAACAAGGCACCTACGTAAAACCATAAATCCCTGAAGACAAAAAGAATGAGAGAGAGAGTTCGGTCCTCGAACTCTCTCTCTTCGTATATTCAACAATAAAGTAAAGTATTACTTCGTCTTCACTATCCGTGTGGCCTCTTGCGTAGCATTGCGCACCTCCACCTGAGCCACAACAGCCTCAGCCAAATTGCGGAAGGCAAGTCCCGTCATCGTGGTATCGTCCAAAGCCACAGGGCAACCACTGTCACCCCCCTCGCAGATACTCTGCACCACGGGAATCTGTCCAAGCAACGGAACATTCATCTCCTCAGCCAATCGCTTGCAGCCCTCCTTTCCGAAGATGTAATATTTATTCTCGGGCAGTTCGGCCGGAGTAAACCATGCCATGTTCTCGACCAATCCGAGAATGGGCACATTCACCTTGTCGTTGGTAAACATATCGATACCCTTGCGTGCATCGGCCAGAGCCACCTGTTGTGGAGTGCTCACGATGACAGCACCTGTGATTGCCACCGTCTGGAATGTGGTGAGATGAATATCGCTCGTTCCTGGAGGAAGATCTATAAGGAAATAGTCGAGCTCACCCCACGCCGCGTCGGCAATAAGCTGTTTCAGCGCATTGCTCGCCATACCGCCACGCCATATGGTAGCCTGAGCAGGGTCGACGAAAAAGCCAATAGAGAGCAGCTTCACTCCATAGCTCTCGACGGGAATGATAAGGTCTCGCCCATCGATGCGCTCTGCATAGGGACGCGCATCCTCCACCTGAAACATCTTGGGCATAGAGGGACCGAAGATATCGGCATCGAGCAATCCCACCCTGTAGCCCTGCTTGACCAATGCCACAGCGAGGTTGGCAGCGATAGTGCTCTTGCCTACTCCACCCTTACCGCTCGACACGGCAATGATGTTCTTCACCTGAGGGAGCAGTTTCTCCACTTCGGGACGTGCCTGCTGAATGGTCTTCACTCCGATGGTAACCTCCACATCGGCGCCTGCCTCGCGCTTGATGGCAGCCTCGGCACTCTTGAGGATCGACTTCATGAAAGGATCGGTAGGTTTCTCGAAGATGAGCGAGAACGACACCTTCTGTCCGTCTATACGGAGGTCATCCTCCACCATCTCGGCTTCCATCAAATTTTTACCCGTACCCGGGTAGCGCACTGTAGCCAGTGCATCGTGAATGAGTTTTGGATATAAGTTCATGTTTTAAAATTATGAATATTGAATGCTGAATTATGAATTGTCCCATAGGATGGCCATTCATCCGGAGGCAATTCAGAATTCAAAATTCAGCATTATTATCACTTACTTGTTTGTAATCCGCTACGCTTGCTACGATTATAGCTACGGTAGTCGTCAAGTTCGATTTCAATATCAGGTTCCTGCAATTCTGCACCGGGGATGAGGCGGAACTTGAGATACTTGATGCTCAAGCCACGATCGAGCCATTGCTGCTCATAGTAGGTTCGAATGGAGAGGATCTCGTCAGCCTGCCCACTATGATACAGATCCATCGTGTTCACCTCTGTGGGCAACTCGTTCACCTTCACCAAGGCATCGGTATAGGTGTAGAGGAAGTTGCTGTCCGTCTTAAGATGTATGACACCATCCGTCTTGAGGAACGAAGCATAGCGACGCAGGAACGATGTTGAGGTCAATCGCTTGGTCACCTTCTTCATCTGCGGGTCGGGAAAGGTAATCCAAATCTCATCCACCTCGCCTTCAGCAAAGAATCGGTCGATGATCTCAATATTCGTACGCAAGAAGGCCACGTTGGTCATGCCCTCGCGCAACGAGTCGGTAGCCCCCGTCCACATGCGGGCACCCTTGATATCCACACCAATAAAATTCTTTTCGGGATACATGCGTCCCAACCCTACGGTATACTCACCACGCCCACAGCCCAGTTCGAGCACTATGGGGTTATCATTCTTGAAAAACTGTTCGCGCCACTTTCCGCGCATCTCAAACGGCACTTGTTCCGCCACCGAGTGAGGATACTCAAACACGTGCGGATAGGCCGCCATATCGGCAAACTTGGCTAATTTTCCTTTTCCCATCAGTATTCATTTTTGCTATTTATAGCTGCAAAATTACAAATAAATTGACAATTTAATATTACCTTTGCACATAATTATGAATAACACCCGCAAAGAATCCCTGTTACTCCTTGCCCGATTCGTACCGCTATTGGGCCTACTATACTTGTTTATCGACCTCATCGGTTGCCTTTTCGTAGGAGCCGACTACCACGTACGCACCTGGTTTCACATCAAGGTCCTCTTTTTTCTCACCGCCTTCAGTGCCGGTTACCTCGTGTGCACCCATATCCTACGATGCACGCTGCGCCAATTAGGCTACATCGGCTACCCCATCTACCTGCTTGCCCTGGGCCTCTGTGGTGGGCTCACCACTCCTCACGACCTCGTAGGCTACAAGATAGCCCTCATTCTCGTGCCCTTTGCCGCCCAAGGCCTTCGCCTCTATGGGAAACGCCTATTGCGCCACTACCTACGTTTTGTGAGTCGTCTCACCGGTGGACGCCTCATCTGCAAGAAGGGACTGCTCGTGATGTCCGCTACCATGCTCATCGTCTTGCTTCCCATCATCGGTATCTATAGCCTGCGTGGCAGTCTGCATTTCCACTTGCGCGAACTCATTACCGAGACCCTCCCCGTGCCCTTCAAGGAGCCCGAGAAACCCATCTACAACCCCGACCTTTCCGATCGTCGCGACCCCTACCGCAACTATCCCCGCCTCTTCAACGACCTCAACGACACCCAGCTCGTAGCTGCTCGCGCCAATGGTACCCCCCACCCGCTCACATTGGAAGAAATTGAGGTAGGCATGTACGGATTGCAACACATCGCCACCAACAAGCTATATAAGGTAGATCCCCTCACCCACTCGGCCCCCTACCTTGTACCGAAAGCCAAGAAGTTGCTTGACGATATGGGCGAAGCCTTCCAGGACTCACTATACAACCGCGGCTACGACCGCCGTCACCGCTTCATCATCACCAGCGTCTACCGCACGCAAGACCACATCAAACGTTTGCGTCGTAGCGGCAATGTGAATGCATCGCAAAACTCGTGCCACCAGTACGGCACCACCATCGACATCACTTACGTTCGTTTCGACAAGCCCGAAGAGCACCTCGCCAACGACATGAAGCTCCAGCAGCTGCTCTTCCAAACCGTCTACGACATGCACCAGGCAGGCCGTTGCTACGTGAAGTACGAGCGCAAGCAGAGCTGTCTGCACATCACCGTCCGGTAACCTCGAGACGAACAATATGTCCGCAGCCACCGGCCGTACTCCTCGATGAAATGTGAGATACCGCTGCTCTTCTACACTAATGAGAGGGCCTAAGCAGAGGTGAACAGGATGGTGCGCCTTGTTGAGACCTTGGCAGGCGCACGCACCAGTTAATGACTCCGAGCAGACAATATAACCGTGAGTTTCCTGCGAGAAATTGGCCTATAGCCCTAAACTCCTAACAACCATAAAAAAAATAAATTGGAAAGAGATCTTGAAGCTACTGATTACAGTGCTCACTGCCATCGCAGGCACCTAGGTGTAATGAATTGCACGATGTATCCAAGCACACAATAAACAACTCCCGCCTAACGGATTCAGGCGGGAGTCTGTGTATAGGTTGTGGTGGGTATTATTGCACGGTATCGCCCTCAATGCGGGTGGTAAAGAAGCGAATGCGGCGCTCGAGTTCTTGCGACTGGGCTTGTAAATTGCTCACAGAGCGCAGCACGGCTCCTAATTCGCACACAGTCTGCAGTGCCTGCGCATCTGCCTTAGCGAGAATAATGTTGGCATTGCCTGACTCACCCACGAGGGTAGCTTTGAGACTCTTTCCTTGTTGCAATGCCACAAAGGAGGCAACATTATTATCTGGCTCGACGACAAAATCGGTGCGTTCGGTGCGACCCAGTGCATCGGACGACACATAGGGTTCATAGGCTGCTTTCAGTTCCACAAAGGTGCCGTCGGCGGCAGTGAGGCGCAGTGTATGTGCCTGTATGGGCTTGCCACGGTAGAAGGCGACAATGGTGCAAGCACCACGCTCGTCGACCTGCGGACGCAGGTAGCTGCGCGACACGTTGTTCTCAATGCGATATGCGGAGGCATAGTAGTGGCCCACCTCTTGATAGCGGACATCCTTGTCGAGATAGAGTTTCGCAGTGAGGTGCGCCACCTTGGCGCTGACATCGTGCAGAAGGCTATCGACATAGGCTTTACCTGCCTCGCTCTCAGCCAACTCTACTTGCAACAAAAGGGCCTGCGCCTGCTTACGGGTATCGAAAGCCTTAGGATATAGCACCTTGATGCTATCGAGTTGGAGCTTTGCGGTGTGGTATTGCTTGTGGGCATACAAATCTTGTGCACGGGTGAGGTACTCTTGCGCAGGGCGTTCAACATCCTCGGCGCATGCGGCCAGCAGCCATGCCAGCGAAGCGAATATGAGTTTTCGGGTCTTCATCGGTTCGGATTCTTAGGAGGCAAAATATACTACAAATCTCTTTGTAAGTGCAAAGTTAGGTAGAAAAATTCAAAAAGGTAGACCAAGAGGGGTATAAAAACGATTTTTTTGAGTAATTTCGCAACGTTGAAGAAAACGTTGACTATTGTCATCCGTGGTAGAATATTAAAAATAAAACGATACTCAATGCGAAATATATCTCCCGAGGAGCTGAAACAACTCTTCGATACCAAACTCTTTCACCTCATAGGAGAAACAGCCGACGAGCTGTCGCTCGAATGTTACGTGGTGGGTGGCTACGTACGCGACCTCTATCTGGAACGCCCATCGAAGGACATCGATGTGGTGGTGGTGGGTAGTGGAATCAGCATGGCCGAAGCACTGCGAAAAAAGCTGGGGCGCGGAGCTCATGTGAGCATATTCCGCAACTTTGGCACGGCACAACTCAAGTGGCGCGACATGGAGGTGGAATTCGTGGGGGCACGCAAGGAGTCGTACACGCACGACTCACGCAAACCCATCGTAGAGGATGGCACGCTTGAGGACGACCAAAACCGACGCGACTTCACCATCAACGCACTGGCCGTGTGCCTGAATGCTAATCGGTTTGGCGAACTCACCGACCCCTTCGGCGGACTGCTCGACATGGAGGACCGACTCATCTGCACCCCTCTCGACCCCGATGTGACCTTTAGCGACGACCCCCTACGCATGATGCGCTGCGTACGGTTTGCCACACAACTCAACTTCTTCATCGAGGAGGAGACCTTCGAGTCGCTTACCCGCAATGCCGAGCGCATCAAAATCATATCAAAGGAGCGCATTATCGACGAGCTGAACAAGATTATCGCTTCGCCCATCCCATCGAAGGGTTTCGTGGAATTAGATCGTTGCGGACTGCTACCCCTGATCTTCCCCGAACTGGCAGCACTACAGGGGGTAGAAAAGATGAACGGACGTGCTCATAAGGACAACTTCTACCACACGCTCGAGGTATTGGACAACATTGCCCGCCACACCGATAATCTGTGGCTGCGTTGGGCTGCCCTGCTGCACGACATAGGCAAACCCCGCACCAAGCGATGGGACCCGCGCCTAGGATGGACATTCCACAACCATAATTTCATAGGAGAAAAGATGATTCCCACCATCTTCCGAAACATGAAGCTGCCGATGAACGAGAAGATGAAATATGTGCAGAAACTCGTAGGACTGCACATGCGCCCTATCGTTATTGCCGACGAGGAGGTAACCGACAGTGCGGTACGCCGACTGCTCTTCGAGGCGGGCGACGACATCGACGACCTGATGATGCTATGCGAGGCAGACATCACCTCGAAAAACGAGATGCGCAAGCAACGGTTTCTGGACAACTTTCGCCTCGTGCGCGTGAAACTCAAGGATCTGGAGGAGCGCGACCGCATACGCAACTTCCAACCCCCTGTCGATGGTGACGAAATCATGCGTACCTTCGGTCTGACGCCCTGCGCCGAGGTGGGCGCCCTCAAGAGTAGCATCAAGGATGCCATCCTCGATGGCATCATCCCCAACGAGCACGATGCCGCATACCAATACATGATGAAGAGGGCTAAGGAGATGGGATTGAGTCCAATTAAAAATTAATAATGCTACACCGCCTCATCGCCCAGGGCGAACACCAACAACAAGATTTCAAATATGAAATCTCCGATGCGCGCAAGATTGCACGCACCCTCTCGGCGTTTGCCAATACGGATGGGGGCCGGTTGCTCATCGGTGTGAAGGACAATGGTAAGATTGCAGGTGTGCACAGCGACGAAGAGATCTATATGGTAGAAGCGGCTGCCTCACGCTATTGTGTGCCGCCCGTACAGTGCCACATGAGCATACACCGCGTGGAGGGGCATAATGTGGTTATTGCCGAAGTGTTACCTGCCGAGCACCGACCCGTGCGTGCCCAGCTCGACGATGGCAAACTATGTGCCTTCGTGCGCATTGCCGATGAAAATATTGCAGCTACGCCCGTGCAAATGGCATTGTGGCGCGCAGCTAGGGATGAAGAGGGGGTGCTACTCCCCTTCACACCGCGCGAACAATCACTGTTGCAACTGCTCTCCGAATCGGCCGAACCCCTCACTCTCAACCGCTTTGCTCGACTCGGGCATATACCACGCCACCACGCCGTACAATTGTTGGCTCAGTTTGTCCGCTTCGGACTTGTGGAACAACAATTTGTAGGACACACCTTCGTGTATGTAGCCGTACAGGAATGAGCAAAAACAATTGGGTATATAATATCGAGTCGTAATTACCTACCCTTGCGCAAAAGTTCTACCATCTTCACGGCGGTATGGTCTGATGCGCCTGGTTCGCCCAACGGTGTCAACACCATCTGATCGTATTCATGCACCATCCGCTCGCGGTAGAAAGTGTCGAGCAAGAGTTGGTTGAGCTCTTCTACAAGTTCGCGCTCGCGCATTTCGTCGGCCACGAGTTCGCGTACCAAAGGGTAATCGGACACAAGATTCACCAGCGAGATATATTTCACTTTGAGCACCAGCTTTCGTATCCATGACACCAACTTACCGCACCTGATAAAGTAGCAAACCACCTGTGGCACACGAAATAGTGCCGTCTCCAGTGCTGCCGTACCCGAAGTGACCATGGCTGCATAGGCATGCGTGAGCAAGGCGTATGTCTCACCATGCAGGGTCTTCACTTGCAGCAAGCTACTTATCTCGTTACCGCCAATGAGCTGGGCATACATCGCCTCACTGATGCCGGGAGCTCCGGCGATGATCCATTGGAAATGCTTGTCGCGATGCCTACGTGGCAGCGCCTGAGGTATGAAATGCTTGGCCGCGGACAACATGATGGGAAGATTTTCCTTAATCTCCTGCTTGCGACTTCCCGCCAAAAGCGCCACGATAGGCTTTGTAGGATCGAGTCCGTGCCGTGAACAAAACTCCTCACGCGTCTCGGCATAGTGGGTCTTGAAGTGGTCTACCGCATCCACGCAGGGATTTCCCACGTAGTGTATGGGGTAGTTGTGCCCAGCAAAGAAGGGGACCTCGAAGGGAAGGATGGAAAAGAGTTCATCAACATACATTCGGATATCCTTGATACGATACTCCTTCCACGCCCAGATTTTGGGTGAGATGTAATAGTACACGGGAAACTGCGTATGAGTCTTTACAAACTTAGCTATCTTCAGGTTGAACCCCGGATAGTCAACCAATATCACCACATCGGGGACCCATGCCACAATGTCGTCCTTGCAAAGTTGCATATTCCTCAGTATAGTGCCAGCATGTAGCACTACTTGCACAAAACCCATATAGGCCAGTTCACGATAATGCTTTACCAAAGTGCCACCAACAGCCTTCATAAGGTCGCCTCCGAAGAAACGAAACTCAGCTTCGGGATCCTGTTTCTTGAGCGAACGCATCAAGTTCGATGCATGAAGGTCGCCCGAGGCCTCACCTACTATAAGATAGTATTTCATTATTCTTCTCGTCTCTTTAAACTACAAAAGTATACTTTTTATCTGATAATCGGCCACAAAAAGTTCATTTTTCGGCCAAACAACGGAGTATAAACAACACACCTAGTTCTTGCAAAACCCAAAGGACGCAAAAAGGGAATACGGACGGGGTTAGTTTATAAGGAATATCTTCGTGTTGCCCTGATAGGTGCAGGTAATGGTGGCACGCCCCTTGACGATAGGACTTATAAAAATCTTCACATCGGGATGAGTAGCGGTGGCAGTGAGCTTGCTACACTCGGCGAGCGGTGCATATATTTGGTAGCGGGTAGCGTCTGTATAACCATTAGCATTGGAACTGCGGATAGGAGTAGATGGAATTGCCAGTTTCTGTCCATCGGCCATGATCGTCACCTGAGGCACTACAGGACGCTCACAGAGGGTTCCAGACTTAGAGAAACCGATACCATGGAGATCGAAGAGACCTACGGGACGCTCAGGTTGCGAAGGACGTCCCCCCCACTGCTGACGCTGCTGGGGTTGCTGCACCTCAGGTCCTTCAGCGACAAGATAGATAGCATGTTTACCTTTGAGCCCCTCGACGGCAGGTACAGCCACACTATAAGTGCTAGCTACACGAGGTGCATCGGCAGGCACATCGATAACGGCAATCTCACGGCCCTTCCAAGTATCGTTGGCATAGGGACCGTCGAGCATCACACGCACCTTGAAAGCACCATGACCACTGGGGGTAAGGTTGACACAAAGCAAAGTACCGTCGCCTTCACGAGTACCGGCAAAGGCATGAATACCCTTGGAGTCATGGTCGAGACCACCAAAGCCAAAGTATTTGAAGCCTACTATTCCGCGATTAGTAATGCCGGCGAGGTCCATGTGGTTATTCCATACGTCGTGATTGTCCTGCATCCACTGGTAGCCTGTAACGTAGCAAGCATAACCTGCCGAGTAGTAAGCATAGGGGGGCAAACCGAAAATGTGGAAGCCCTCGCTGGTAACCTCAGCACCGGTATACTCGGCACCGTCGGTTGCCTTGGCTGTCCACTCTTGATTTTTAGCATAGGGGTCGTAGGCGACAATGCGTACCTTACCGCCATCGGCTACCTTCTTCTTATCCCAAGTAATCTTCACGGGGGCTACCATGGCTTGGCGGGCATTGGCAAAACCTCGGGGAGGACGATGGTAAAAGACATACCACTGACCATTGATCTGCTCGATGGAGCCGTGGGTATTGTGGGCAAAATTGGTGGTGGTGAGATGAGTGCCATCCTCGTTGGGTACCACACCGCGAGAGTCGACAAGCACACCGCCCGAGCGCCAAGGGCCAAGGGGTGAATCACCATAGGCATAGCGTAAGGCTGAATTGGTAGAGCCCAAACCATAATCGGGGCCTGAATAGCCAGAGAATACCATCACATACTTGTTGCCGACCTTACGTATGGAAGAAGCTTCGAAGAAATTAAAGTCGCCAGGGTTCTGCCCCTTGTAGAGAGACGGATAGGTGGTTCCTTCGGGATCACGCACCTCACCGTAGCGACTGCTGGCAGGGATGAAATAGTCGTGTACCTTGGTGCCTGGACGCAGAGCATACATATTATCCTGATCAAGTTCGAAAGCAGTAGAACGCTGAAAACCATAGAAAACATAAGCACGGAAACCCTTGTCGTAGTCGGGGTCGCGCTTGTCGGTCACATATTCTACGAATACCGAGGGATCAAAATCAATTATCGAACCAGGCACACACTGTCGTCCATCGGGGCTGAGGTTTACGGGAGTGAAGGGACCATCGGGACGGTCGCTCCTGCATACCATGGCAACGCGGCGCCATCCACGAGAATGAGGATAGAGGTAGTAGGTTTTCTTACCAGTAGATCTGTCTCGCACCTCCACGAGGTCAGGAGCAAACATAGTATCCCACTGACCATCAACATAGTGGGTAAAGATAGGACCCTCGTCGCGCCATTGGGTAAGATTCTCGACTGGGGCACTCCACATGCGAATATCGGGACCACAATAGGCGCTGTAGGTGACGTCGTGCGAACCGATGATGTAGGCACGATACTGACCCGGATTGTCAGGGTCCTCAAACACACGGGGTTCACCATCGGGGAGATGTTCCCACAAAGGAAGGTAAGGATTCTGAGCAGTGGCCACTATCGCGGCTATCATAAGGCTCAAGGATAGAACGACTTTTTTCATAAAATTAGATGTTTACTTAAACAACAATTGCGCCATTTCACGCAGACTGCGGCGCCAAGTTTGGAACTCGTGGGCAGTACCCTCAGACACATAGCCTACGGCATGATGACCAGCAGCTTTGAGTTCCTCTACCGATTGGTTTATGGCATCGGGATTTTCCTTACCACCTGTGCTCTGGAAGATGAGGCGCACCTGCTTGGGGTCTTTTATATCGGCAGCAGAGTAGACACCACCGCTCATGAGGCCGTAATAACCGAATATCTCAGGACGGCGTAGGGTGATGAGGCGGGTCTCGAAAGCACCCATAGAAAGTCCAGCCATAGCACGATGCCACTTGTTAGCCTTGGTGCGGAAATGACTATCGATGTAGGGTACGAGCTCATCGACAAGCACAGTCTCGAACTCCTCGGCTGTGAACTGCTGCAATCCGCCAAAGCGCACCTCATTGGTCATTCCGTAGGTGGTGACGATGATAAACGGCTCGGCTTTTCCCTCGGCAATGAGGTTATCCATGATAAGGTTGGCGTGACCTTGATTCATCCATGCAGTTTCATTCTCGCCCCAACCATGTTGCAGATAGAGTACGGGGTAACGCTTGCGTCCCTTCTCATAGCCAGCGGGAGTGTATACGTAGGCTGTACGGATTGTTTGAGTGCTTTCAGACCAGAAAAGCACCTGCTGGACATTGCCGTGAGGAACATTTCTCACTGCATAGTCGTCGCCATCGTGGGCAGGAATCTCGATACCGCTCTCCCAACGGTTGCCACCGAAGAAGTGCATGACACCGGGGTCGTTGACTATGCCACCATCGATGGTGTAGTGATAGTAATGAAATCCCTCGTCTTCGGGCTTGGCCGTGGTAGCCACCCATGAGCCATCATAGGTTTTGTGAAGCTGAGTACCCTTGCCACCACCAAGTGTACACACTACAGACTTAGCCTCAGGGAACACGACGCGCAGGCGCACATAACCTTGTGAGTTAACCTGAGGATACTGCTGACCGGGTTGATTCTTGGTAGAGGGCTTGAAATCCTCCTTAATCTTGGGATTCTTAGGGAACGCTAGGTCGGGATTAAAAGAGGCACGCTGATTACCCTGCTGGGCACGAGCCTCGCTACGAGGACGTGCAGCCTTCTTGGGATGTTCCCATTTGGGGGCTTTCATACCTACGATATAGTCATAAGCACGCTTAGGCTTGTACTCGGTATCGAAAGGAAGCGGATAATTGCGTGCGCCAAGCCATGAATCGCGATCGCTAAGATTCCAGAAGGTGACATTCTTCACCACATCTTTATGTTTGCGAAGTACACGGAAAACACGGGCATACTGGTCGGCCAAATACTGATCAACCGAATCACTCACACTGATACCCTCGCGATTGAAACGCAAGTTGCCACCCATTTCTTCATTAACTCGAATATCGAGTTCCGTCATATGCACGTGGTCAACCACCTGTTTGTAGAGACTGATGGCACGGTCTATCTCCGGCTCGGTAGGGCCATAAATATTGTAGTGCCCCTGCATACCAATACCATGGATAGGCACACCGGCATCTTTCATTTTCTTAACCATCTCGTAGATGCGACGGCTCTTTATAGGGTCGCACTCATTATAGTCGTTGTAGAAGAGCAACGCATTAGGGTCGGCCTCGTGGGCATACTCGAATGCTTTGGCTATAAACTCATCACCTGCAATCTTATAGAGCTGCGACTGGCGATAGGGGTCCTCGGCACGAGGGTCATCGGTGATTGCCTCGTTCACCACATCCCAACAATACACCACATCCTTGTAACGATTTACTACGGTATGGATATGATTGCGCATACGAGAGAAAAAGACCTCTTTGGTAGGAGCATCGCTATACATCCATTCGCCAATCTGGCTATGCCACATGAGGCAGTGACCGCGCATCTTAAGACCATTCGCACGAGCAAAATTAGCAATACGGTCAGCAGCCTCCCAGTTGAACTGTCCCTCATTGGGCTCGGTAGGTCCGGGTTTCATGTCGTTCTCCGCAGTGATGGTTGCAAACTGTTGCCTGATCAGTTCCTGCTGCTGAGGATTAGTCACATTGCGTTGGTTTACAGCTACACCTATCTGGAAATACTCTTTGTAGGCATCCTTGTAGCCCTGCGCCCATAGAGACGCGCTACCCACCAACATTAGAACAGCCAAGGATAATGTCTTCATACGTGTCATGGTATTATATTCTTTTATGATTGTACTTTATGGTTATATGACGTAGGCTATCGTAGTATGGAACCAATCCTCAAGCTCGTTCACCAGCACTAAAGATTCCAGAACTTGCTTTAGGATTGGAGTTAGAAGTCCCAACTCTCCAACATCTCCTGCATAAAGGAGTAATCTGTCATATCAATCCGTATGGGTGTAACAGCTACAAACCCATTGGTCAGGTTGGGGCGATCGGCATCGGCTGGATGCTCGTCTCTAAGGCAAAAGCTACCCACAAGCCAGAAGTAGTTACCACCACGCGGATGTGGGCGCTCCTCCCACTCTTGCGTCCACTCACCCTGTGCCATACGGCACACCTTGATACCCTCATAGAGCGGCGTAGCGGGGAAGTTCACATTGAGGCAGGTCCCCTGAGGCAAGCCCTGCTCCAACACCTTGCGGACAATCTGCAATATGTAGGGACGCAGCGGTTCAAAATCGGCCTCGGGCGAATGGTTGTCGAGCGAGAAACCTACTGAGGGGATACCCTTCATGCAACCCTCGATAACAATGCCCATAGTGCCCGAATAGTGGACGTTGACACCCGAGTTATCGCCATGATTGATACCTCCGATAATCATGTCGGGCTGGCGTTCAGTGACATCGTGCAATGCCATCTTGATGCAGTCTACCGGTGTACCCGAACACTTGTAGATAGTGAGTCCTTCGCGTTCACTCACCAGACTATAATATACTGGATCCTTGGAGGTAATGGCGCATCCCATACCCGAGCGGCCTCCATCGGGAGCCATGACAATCACGTCGGCTACAGGAGCCAATATCTCAGCAAGGAAGTTCACGCCTCGCGCCTTGTATCCATCATCATTCGAAATCAGTATCAGGGGTCGTTCGTTGTTCATAGTCGTCTTTATCTATAATTTATAATAATTACCGGGGATCAGCAATTGTGCGATGCTACATTGGGCGAATTTAGTACAAAAACCGCGAAGGACCAAAAGTTATTAACAAAATTGGGAAGTTATCCACTTTTTTAGAACTTTTATGACATTTCTTTAGGCAAATTAGGTAGATTATTACTTACTTCGCAACTTAAAACAAAAAGTAAGTATTAGAAAATGGGAAAGATTATTGCATTGGCCAACCAAAAGGGAGGTGTAGGTAAGACCACTACCGCCATCAACCTCGCTGCTTCGTTGGCAACCCTGGAGAAGAAGGTTTTGCTTATCGATGCCGACCCCCAGGCCAACGCCTCATCGGGATTGGGTGTTGACATCCACAATGTTGACTGCTCCATATACGAATGCCTCGTGGATGACCGCGACCCACGCGAAGCTATCTACACCACCGATATTGAGGGCCTCGAGGTAATTGCCTCGCACATTGACCTCGTAGGTGCAGAGATTGAAATGCTCAACCTCGAACGTCGTGAAACAGTGATGAAGCGTATGCTCGACACCCTTGTTAACGAATACGACTACATCCTGATTGACTGCTCCCCCTCGCTCGGCCTCATCACGGTGAACGCGCTCACAGCGGCAAACTCTGTCATCATCCCCGTACAATGCGAATATTTCGCACTAGAGGGCATCAGCAAGTTGCTCAACACCATCAAGATTATCAAATCGAAGCTCAACCCCGCACTCATCATCGAGGGATTCTTGCTCACCATGTACGACTCACGCCTGCGCCTCAGCAACCAGGTATACGATGAGGTGCGCCGCCACTTCCAAGAACTGGTGTTCGACACCGTCATCCAACGCAACGTACGACTGAGCGAAGCACCTAGCCATGGTATACCCGTCATCCTCTACGACGCCGAGTCAAAGGGTGCACACAACTACCTTGCCCTAGCACAAGAAATCATTAAGAAGAACACAAACTAATCCGACACATGGCAGCACAAAAGAAATACAGTACACTCGGTCGTGGCCTCGACGCGCTCATCTCTACCGACTCGGTAAAGACGGGCGGTTCATCGTCAATCAGTGAGATTGCAATCAGTAAGATTAAGGCCAACCCAAATCAGCCCCGCCGCGAGTTTGACCCCGAGGCGTTGCAGGAATTGGCCGACTCCATCAAAGAGATCGGTATCATACAGCCCATCACTCTACGTCAGATGGAGGACGGGACCTATCAGATTATCGCTGGTGAACGCCGTTTCCGCGCATCGCAACTCGCAGGGCTCTCCACCCTACCCGCCTACATTCGCACTGCCGACGACGAGAACGTGATGGAGATGGCACTCATTGAGAATATCCAGCGCGAAGATCTCAATGCCATGGAAATCGCTCTAGCCTATCAGCACCTGCTCGATGAGTATGACCTCACCCAAGAGCGCCTCAGCGAGCGTGTAGGCAAAAAACGCACCACCATCGCCAACTACCTGCGCCTGCTCAAGCTCCCCGCACAGATACAGATGGCTCTCAAGAACCATGAACTCGACATGGGACATGCACGTGCCCTGCTCTCGCTGGACAATCCAGTGGATCAGATTAACCTCTTTCAAGACATACAAATCATGGGGTACTCTGTGCGCAAGGTGGAGGAGATAATCAAGAAGATGAAGAGTACCAAGACTCCTACTCCAACCAAATCCGCGGGCGAATACGACCTGCTCAAGAAGCATCTCTCAAATTTCTTCAACACGGACGTACAACTCACCTGCAATGCCAAAGGTAAGGGCAAGATTGCCATCACCTTCAAGGACGAGGACGAATTACAACGCATCATCACCCTGTTGGACAAACTGAAAGCTTGATGCCGCACCGAAGGAATCACATATTACTCATCGGCCTGTTGCTCATGCTTAGCTTAGGCACTCGTGCTGAGGCACTTGTGCCCATGGATACCTGTGCCGACTCACTACGGCAGGAACAGCTCATCATGCTCACCGACTCGCTCCACCGCGATGTCACTCGTAAGCTCACGGCCCCCCCCCGCATGCAGGCAAATCCCATGCGTTCCATCACCACCACTGATGTCGATGTGGCCGACTCCCTCATAGTTCCCTCTGATAGCGGGCGCACTACCACCCGCCGCGAGCTACGCGCCCAGCGACTAGCATCCTTCACCCCCGACCCCAGCCGCGCGACATGGGCAGCTCTCGTATTTCCTGGTGGCGGACAAATCTACAACCACAAGTACTGGAAGTTACCCATCGTATACGGTGGGTTCATAGGTTGCGCCTATGCTCTCAACTGGAACAATCAAATGTATAGCGATTACTCACAGGCCTACCTCGACATCATGGATGACGACCCCACTACGGCCAGCTACGAGGACTTCCTCCCCCCACGCTACAATGTGGAGGCCAACAAGGACTACCTCAAGCGTGTGTTCAAGAACCGCAAAGACAACTACCGCCGTCAACGCGACCTCAGCATTTTTAGTTTTATCGGCGTATATCTGCTCTCGGTGGTAGATGCTTATGTGGATGCCGAACTTTCAAACTTCGACATCTCGGAGGACCTCAGCGTACAGATACGCCCCAGCATCATCGATACACCCCAACAACACCTACGCAATCAGTCCTATGGACTACAATGCAGCTTCAGCTTTTGATTAGGAAGCATAGATTGCTTTTTGAGCGGAGTTATTCTTTACATATGTTTAAGCAAGAATCCTGAACATATAGCCTCAGTTTGAACACTATTATAAAATCCATCTTCATTATATTTTGCTTCAAATCTCAATATAAAAACAGTTATTTTATCAATATCTACAGAGTGACGACATACGACCACTTGCAAAACCTTCCTAAATTACACCTGAGCCAGGTATGTGAGTCATTGGATATCGGGCGGAGAGCTTTATCATTTAAACTTGGCAAAATCATTTTTTTACACTAATTTTGTAGCTTATTCGACAAACTGACATAGCGAATGAAGAAAACATTCTATATAGCACTCGCAGCCCTCACTCTAATGACTGGCTGCACTACGCTGAAGCGTACTTTCGGCTTCGCTCCCAAGAGCACATCGAGCACCGTAACCTCTACTGCAACAATTGACACCGTGGAGGCTACCTTTGACAGTACGCTACTCACCACCGACACCTTAATTGAGGTTACACAGCCGGCCATCGCCATTCCCGAGGAGTGGACTACCATCCAGGACGATTCGCTCGTGGTTCTCGAGAGCATGTCGGGCGAACTCGACAGCCTGCTCAACAGCTGGTATGCGCAGACTTTCCTCATGGTTGACACTACGTGCACTGCCACCACCACGAACCCCGTATTCAGCGACACCGTATACACAGAGCGCCTGGCCAATCTGCCTTGCCTCGTGCCTATGGTATATAACCAGCCCGTACGTACGCACATTGACCGCTACGCTACCAAGTTGCGTCATCAAGTGTCGTACATGCTCGGTATGATGGAGTATTATGAGCCTCTCATTGAGCAAGCTCTCGATGTGCATGGTGCACCCAACGAACTCAAGTACCTCCCCGTGGTGGAGTCAGCACTCAACCCCGTTGCCGTGTCACGCGTGGGGGCCACCGGTTTGTGGCAATTCATGTATAGCACCGGCAAGCTTTACGGACTCAAGCAGAATAGTCTGGTAGATGATCGCCGCGATCCCGTGAAGGCCACTTGGGCAGCCGCCAAGTACTTGCGCGCCCTATATGACCGCTTCGGAGATTGGAGTCTCGCCATTGCGGCCTATAACTGCGGTCCTGGCAACGTAAACAAGGCCATCTATCGCTCTGGAGGAAAAACCGCCTTTTGGGATATCTATTGGAACCTCCCGCGCGAGACACGCGGTTACCTGCCCGCCTTTATCGCCGCCACCTACATCATGACCTACCATGCTGAACACGGCATCTGTCCCATGGATAGCAAGCTCCCCCTCGCCACAGATACCATCATGGTAAACCGCCTGCTCCATTTTGACCAGATCGTGGCCGTGTGTGACATCGATATCGAGACTCTACGCGGCCTCAACCCACAGTATCGTGAGGATGTCATCCCTGGAAAGTTCCAACCAAACTCGTTGCGTCTTCCTGAGGACAAGATACGCGACTTCATCCTCTCGGGCGACTCCATCTACAACTACGAACGCGAGAAATACTTCTCCGAAGAGAAGGTCAAGGTTCTCAAGAACCAAGCTACCAATAGTGGCTATGTAGTGCACAAGATACGCAGTGGAGAGAGCCTTTCGACCATTGCACGTCGCTATCGCGTCACCATCACAGAAATCAAGCGTTGGAACAACTTACGAAGCAACAATATCGTAGCAGGCAAGACACTTAGGATTTATCCGCGATAAATATAATTGAAAATTAAAAATTAAAAATATCATATACCCATTGAGATTCAAGCTACTCAAGAAGATGTCTGCTTTAACTTTTAATTTTTAACATCATCCATTCCATGAACACCGACAAGGAACAAGCCGAAGAGAAGCTCATCAATGAAGCCTTCCAGGGCCTATTGGCCTCCTATCTTGCATCCAAGCATCGCAAGAAAGTCGACATCATCACCCGCGCATTCAACTTTGCCAAGCATGCCCACAAAGGCGTACGCCGCAACTCGGGCGAACCCTATATATTGCATCCCATCGCAGTAGCCCGTATCGTGAGCGAAGAGATAGGGCTCGGTTCTACCTCTATCTGCGCTGCACTGCTACACGATGTGGTAGAGGATACCGACTATACGGTTGAGGATATCTCCAACCTCTTTGGTCCCAAGATTGCCCAGATTGTGGACGGTCTCACCAAGATTTCCGGAGGTATCTTCGGTGATAAGGCCTCGGCGCAAACTGAGAATTTCAAGAAGTTGCTGCTCACCATGTCTGAAGATATCCGCGTAATTCTCATCAAGATTGCCGACCGCCTTCACAACATGCGCACCTTAGAACACATGGCTCCCAACAAGCAGTATAAGATAGCCGGTGAAACTCTCTATATATACGCCCCCATCGCCTACCGCCTCGGTCTCAACAAAATCAAGATGGAACTCGAGAACCTCAGTTTCAAATATGAACACCCAGAGGAATATGCTTCCATCGAGGAAAAACTTGCCACCACACAGGCCGAGCGCGAGAGACTCTTCTCCGCCTTCACCGCCCCCATCCGCGAGCGCCTCGACGCTATGGGCATTGACTACACCCTTACAGGACGTATCAAATCGCCCTACTCCATTTGGAAGAAGATGCAGAACAAGCATTTGGCATTCGACGAAATATTTGACATCCTTGCCGTTCGCATCATCTTCAACCCCAAGAACCCCAAGGAAGAGGCCAATGAGTGTTTCAACATATACATTGCCCTCACACAGCTTTACCGCTCGCACCCCGACCGCTTCCGCGACTGGGTAAACCAACCTAAGACCAACGGTTACCAGGCCCTGCACATGACCCTCATGAGCAACCATGGTGAATGGGTAGAGGTACAAATCCGTAGCCGTCGCATGGACGACATCGCCGAACAAGGTGTTGCAGCACACTGGAAATATAAGGAGAGTGGCTATATCGAAGAGGAGGAGGTCGACCTCAACAAGTGGCTCCACACCATCAAGGAGATCCTTGACGATCCCCAACCCGATGCCATGGACTTCCTCGATGCTATCAAACTCAACCTCTACTCATCTGAAATCTTCGTCTTCACACCTAAAGGCGAGATCAAGACCATGCCGCAAGGTTGCACTGCGCTCGACTTCGCATTCACCATCCATTCCGTGGTGGGCACCCATTGTATCGGTGCCAAGGTAAACCACAAACTCGAGCCCATGAGCCACGTGTTGCAAAGTGGCGACCAAGTGGAGATCCTCACTTCGAAGACCTTGAATGTAAAACCCGACTGGCTCAGCATGGTCACTACAGCTAAGGCCAAGAGCAAGATACAAGGCATCCTACGCCGTGAAGAGCGCAATGCCGTAAAAGAGGGTGAGGCCATCCTCGCGCAATTCATACAGCACGAGGACCTCATCGTAGACGAGTCGGCCATCCTGCGTCTCTGCGACCTACATAGTTACACCACCCGCGACCAACTTCTTGCCGCCATCGGAAAGAAGGCCATCCAATTAGGCGATGCGGATAAAAATGCTCTCAAGGGCAGTAGCAACAACTTCCTTGGCCGTCTTTTCCGTAGTAGTAGCAAGCCTGCCAACTCTGCTTCCAATCCCGAGTTCCCCGTGCAGAAGATCGATAAGAAACGTCCTCTAATCCTCACAGACGAGGCCCTACAGAGTACCTATCACATGGCACCTTGCTGCCACCCCATCCCAGGCGACGACGTGCTCGGTTATATCGACGACGACGGGCAAATCATCATTCACCAGCGTAAATGTCCCAAGGCAGCCAAGCTCAAGGCCGCCTATGGCAATCGTCTCGTAGCCGCAGAGTGGAGCACCCACAAGCTCTTGCACTTCTCCGTATCCATAAACATCCAAGGTATCGATGGTGTGGGTATTGTAAATCAGATTACAAACATAATCTCTCAAGAACTCAACGTAAACATGGAGCGCATACTCATCGAAGCCTACGACGGCATCTTCGATGGCACTATCCGCCTCCGCGTGCACGATGTGGATGACATCAAGGTGATTTGCGACAACCTCAAGAAACTTCCCAACGTACGCTCCGTAGTGCGTATTGACGAGTAAGACACATCGCCGTACCACAATACAACAGCCATCCCCAACAACAAGGATGGCTGTTCTTGTCTTGACCAGTCACTACAAACTAAGTAAAGACGGGAAGCTCTTTCAACTAAGTCCTAATTATTACGACGAATGGTACGCTTTTCGTGGAAAAGCGTTATCTTTGCAAGCAAAACAAATGTATATATGAAACTGAACGCCCGCCTTACCTGTGTGCTGATGATGCTCACTATAATTGCAACCATGCAGGCACGCACCCCTATACGCCAATGGTTGGTCACAATGCCAGACTCAGTGATGCCACTGCTAACGAATAACAACCGATTGGACTTCATTGATTTCCTGGACAGCAACATGGATGCAGTGGTAATAAACCGACTGGATGGACGTTCACAAATGAAGGTGCTCACAGATGACTACACGGCCATAGACTATACCCGCTCATGCAAGGTGTCCATGAAACTGTTGCCGATAACGGACTCTACGGATGTGCTATGTATGGTGACAACACTGAACGCTCCGATAGAAGATAGCCGCATTGCCTTTTATAACTCACAGTGGCAACCATTGTGCGCAGATTCACTGATGACGACACCACAAGTGAGCGACTTTGCCATCGACTCAGACAACGAGGAAACACGCAACGCATGGCTGAAAGTGGAGATTCCCTTTATGGTGTATACACTATCGGCTGAAACACGCACATTAGAGTGCCGGCTGAGCGCACTAGACTACCTGAACAGCGACGACCGCAAGGCAATAGCTTCCTATGTGAAATGCGAGACCATCACGTTCACGTGGGGAGATAAAGGATTCTCTCTCCAACCATAGACAACATCATCCGTTTCCTGAAATTCAAGAATCAGTATAAAACAAAAAAAGATGCACCCCAAAGGTGCATCTTAATCTTTATGAATAGATAAGGTGATTCCTTACTTCTTCTGAGCACGAGCATAACGGCTCATGAACTTATCTACGCGACCAGCTGTGTCAACCAACTTAGACTTACCTGTGTAGAAGGGGTGAGAAGTGTTAGAGATTTCAAGCTTAACTACGGGATAAGTTTCGCCCTCAAATTCGATAGTCTCCTTTGTAGCGCAAGTTGAGCGTGAAAGGAAGCAGTCGCCGTTTGACATATCTTTGAATACTACGGGACGATAGTTCTCAGGATGAATACCTTTTTTCATTGTTTTATTTCGTTTTATAAGTTATTACTCTGTTTTATTGCTGGTAACAATAAGGTGTAATGGTTTTCGGACGGCAAAGGTACTACATTTATCGCTAACAGCAAAACAAAATGACAACTTTTTGATTTAAAATGACTCTATTGCAGTATTTTCTCACTCAGCAGAGTGCATCAGAAGGCACAAGGGAGTGCAAGCAGCTGATACATAAGGGTGCGGGCCATACGCTCGTGCCCCGCATCGTTGGGATGGAGAGCATCTTTGACTGGATTGGTAAAATATTGCTTATGCTCATCGATGAGGGGGTATAGACCAGAAAGAGCCCCCAGATCGATAACGGGCACAGCCCACACCTGCCCAGCCTCAACAACAGAAGCCACATAAGCGTCAAGATACTCACCACAACGGTTGACATACTCCTCGGTGCACTGCCAGTTGGTATCGTTAGCATAGAAGCCACCGCGGTGAATGGGCGTAAGGAGAACAATCTGCTTGGTAGGGAACATACGTTTGAGCGAATCCATGGCGATATTGATGCGACCACGATAAGTTTCGCTATCCATAACTGGAATGCGGCGCATACGATGCTCGGAACGCTTTGCATATCGGTGACCATACTCGACACTCTCGAGACGCTCGGTATACCATTCGCCTATGGGCACTGCGTGGTTATAGTCGTTGGTTCCCATAAAAATAACGATGGCATCAAAGTTGTCGCCATGCTCCTCACGAAGTTTATTGGCCTGACGAGGTATATCGTCCCATTGGCGACCACTGACGCCATATACGAGGGGCGTTATCTGCAGCCAGTCCTGCAGGAACGACCAAAACTTCTTCTTCGAGCCCCCAGTACGAGGATCCGTGATGGAATCACCAAAATAGGCTACGCGTTTTCCACTCCAAGGATGTACAAGGGTGGTTTGCGACAAGATGGGAAGTACGGTAGACAAACAAAGAAGGGCGGTAACGAGGTGTCTTTTCATGTTTGTATCGTTTAATGTCAATGATTGTGCAAATATAGTAATTCTTTTCGAATACGCACACGACCCCTTTCGAAAAAGGCTCTCGGAAGCCTAATTGGCTCCCGAGAGAATAATGGCCCCAAGGCCTGAAAGAAAGAATATAAACATGAGTGCGAGCAGCCAGTAGACACCGCGTGAGGCACCACGAAACTCGCGCCAGATAAAGATTCCCCATAGAGCGGCTACCATGGGAGCTCCTTGGCCTAATGCATAGGAAATAGCAGCACCAGCCTTACCTGCAGCAATATAACTGAGTGCGGTACCTAAACCCCAGATAACACCACCCAAAACGCCCACCAGGTGGAGGCTCAGACGCCCTCTGAAGTAGGTTGCATACGTAACAGGCTTACCCTCGAAGGGACGACGCATGAGGAAGGTGTTGAACACCAAGTTACTTATAAAGATGCCTACAGAGAAGATAAAGAAAGCCGAATAGGGAGTGGCCATACCAGGTGTGGGTGCCTCGAAATTGTTGAGGTCCATGGCTGAAGCTACAAATCGGTAAAAGAACGACATGAGCACGCCAGCTGCTACTGCGGTGAGCACGCCCTTACTGCTACCAGATTTACCACCAGCACGCTGCACCCTACCTGAAGCTATGGCATTGAGTACAATGGCAATCACCACAAGAAGCACTCCAAAGAAGAGGAGCGTAGGGTCGCCCTTTGGAGAACCCATATAGTTGACTACAACACCGAGCACGAGCGCTATACCCACACCCAAAGGGAAGGCAACGGTCATACCAGCCATAGAGACGGCTGCCGAGAGAAGAATGTTGCCAAGGTTAAAGACGGCTCCTCCGACAAGAGCACTGAGATAATTTGCAGGAGTGACCTGGCGAAGGTCAGTGAGAAAACTGCGACCAGCATCACCTACACTGCCGAGGGTAAGACCAAGCACAATGGAGAAGAGAAGGATACCAACGACATAGTCCCAATAAAAGAGTTCGTAGCGCCAGCTGCGACCCGCCAGTTTCTGAGTGTTAGCCCACGAGCCCCAACAGAGCATGGTGACAAAGCAAAGCACCACGGCCAACAGATAGTTATTGACAATAAACATGACTAAGTTATTTTAAGGGGTTGATTATTATCCTTTCACCTCACTGCGATAGGGCAAGGAGGACTGCGCACCCATGCGAGTGACGGTGATGGCTGCACAGCGATTTGCAAAACGAACAGCCTCAGTGAGACTCTTTCCCTCAGCAAGAGCTACGCACACTGCACCACAAAAGGTATCGCCGGCAGCAGTGGCATCAACGGCCTTGACATGCAAGCCAGGTATCTGATGGTAGCAGCCATGCTCCTTGATGAAGGCGCCACGAGATCCGAGAGTAATGACTACATTGGCCACACCTTTAGCACAGAGCACATCGGTAGCACGAGCCACACTATCCATATCAGTGATGGGAATACCCGAGAGCTGTTCCGCCTCACTCTCATTGGCAATAAGCAGGTACAGGTTACGCAAGAGAGACTCAGGTAACGGATGCGCAGGAGCAGGGTTGAGCACCACAAGTTTGCCAGCCTGCTTAGCGATATGTGCCACATATTCAACAGTAATGAGGGGAATCTCGAGTTGCATGAGCACAATGTGAGCAGAAGCAATGGCCTGCTTAGCATGATCCACATCCTTTGCAGTGATGTGAGCATTAGCACCCGAAGCCACTGCAATGCAGTTTTCGCCCTGCGAGTCGACCATAATAAGAGCTACCCCCGAGGGGTGGCTGGGGTCGGCAGTGACGTAACGCACATCGATGCCATCAGCAGCATACTGGTCAATAGCACGACTACCGAAGGGGTCGGTACCGACCTTGGCCACAAGAGTGACACTGCCCCCCAAGCGGGCAGCTGCCACGGCCTGATTGGCTCCCTTTCCTCCGGGATTCATTAAAAACTGGCCGCCGAGAAGGGTTTCACCCGGTAAGGGAAGACGCTCCATGCTGATCACCATGTCGGTATTGCAACTACCTACGACTACAATCCTATTTTCCATATCAGTTATCTTTACACACATTTATATATATAGTTAATATGCGGCCGCACCCGTCGAAGGGGGAGCAAGCCATGTATGCAACAATCCACCCCGCATTTAGTTTCGCGAGGTGAGGTATGATAGCGATATTTAAGGATTTACAACAATGTTATCAGAAAGCCAATGAGAGCTGACGACAATGCACATCGCGAAGAGATAGAATTTCGCGTTGAAAGTTGCGGACAAGAAGTTCAGAGAGTTTATCACGCTTCTCAGGCTTAGCCACAATGGCATTCTTTGACCAAATGCGCTCCACGTTGTAATTGCTATAGAGCTGTTCTATAAAGGTATCGTCGGGATTCTGACATTTACCATCGCTATTAGTGAGCATCCACTGGAAATGACGATACGAGAGGAGGTCACAGAACTTTTTGAGGCGAATCTGCTCCTTGTCGTTGAATTCGGCATGAGCCTGACGCTTACCGGTGGGACGATAGGGAGGGTCAAGGAAGAAGAAGGTGTTACCGCTGGCTTCACCATAAGTCTTCTCATAATCGCCGCAAAGAATGGTGACACGCTGCAACAATTTGCTATCGGCCATAATGGTGCGCTCATCACAGATAATGGGATATTGCAGATGATTGTAAGCGCCATTGAACTTACCACCACTATTGGTGCGATAGTTCGCATTGGAGGTTTTGTTCAGGAAAATGAACAGGGCCGAATGACGAAGGCCATCCACAAGGCGGGCATTAAACTCGTCTCGACGTTCATTGAAATAGGCATGACGCTCCTCCTCATCAAGCGGGAGAAACTCCTTCTGGATACGCTTTAGCTCTGCAACCAACTCCTTGGCACGGTCTCGTACTGTATTATAAGCGCGGATAAGGTCGAGATTATTATCATTAATGATGGCCCGTTTGATATTGGGATAGGTCTGAAGCATATGAAAGAGGAGTGAGCCACCACCTACGAAGGGTTCGATATAGGTAACATTAGACATTTCGGCAAAGTCAGCAGGCAAAGCTTGCGTCAGTATGTGCACATGCTGACTCTTTGATCCTGGCCATTTTATAAATGGTTTTGCTCCTATGTTCAATCCTGACATTACTTTCTAATACAATGTATTAACCCTATCGCAACTCTTTCAGCTACAAAGTTAACAAGTATGTATAATTTAAACAAGAAAAATCAAGAATTTATTCCAAAAAAATAATAAAAAAGATAATTTTTATTGCGTTTCATAGAAAAAAGTTGTCTAAAAATAAACATTTAGATTCTACCGGACCTATCGGACGAAGGAATGAAAAGAAAACCCGATCAGAAAATCCGACCGGGGAAGTTACACAATGTGCAAACTCTGATATTGTGCAATCAGGTTCCCAAGTAAAGGAATAGCATACCAAGCAGTACGAGGAAGAGATCGACTGCTTTGCTGCGCAAGTTCTTCTCACGGAAGAGCAGTGCTCCGCACAGGAACGACACCACCACAGAGCCACGGCGCACCATGGACACTACAGAGATAAGCGAACCCTCTTGTGCCAAAGAGGTGAAGTAGGCAAAGTCGGCCACCGATAAAAATACCGAGATGAGGGGTATCGCCCACGACCAATGGAAGGGAGTACTCTGGGCACGCTTGGGATACCACAACACCATAAGTACAATACCCATGATAAAGAACTGATAAACGGTAAACCAGGATTGTACGAGCATACTATCGAATCGCTGCATGAGAAACTTATCATACAGCGCGCTCACTGCTCCTAATAGCGAAGCTAGGACAACAAAGTAAATCCAGCGGTTGTGACGAAAATTGATACCCTCTTTCTTCCCGCTTCGGCTAAGCAACAGAAACGAGGCCATAGCAAGCAACACACCCACCCACTGATAGCCATTAAGGCGCTCCCCAAAGAGTAGCAAGGCACCAAGCAACACCATCAC
Source organism: Bacteroidaceae bacterium (assembly GCA_045660385.1). Classification (GTDB taxonomy): domain Bacteria; phylum Bacteroidota; class Bacteroidia; order Bacteroidales; family Bacteroidaceae; genus UBA1189. Next base: position 30,640 of record JAZRDT010000134.1, read on the forward strand.
GGGACGTGTAGCATTGATAGGGCCCACGATGGTAATAGGAAGATGCTTCATGCCGAAGTAGCCAAACAACCATGACCCCAGTACAATGAAGGACTTGAGAAGAACGAACTTATGCACCTCCCATCCGCACACAGGAACATAAAGCATAGAGCCTTCAGGCACATGCCCCATAGCTGAGAGCAGAATAAAGGGAAGGAAGATGAGTGATGAGAACAAGGTATTGAGAAAGAGCACAGGAATGACAGCATTGCCGTGCAAGGCTTGCTTCTTGCTCACATCATAGAGGCCGAGCAGTGCGGCCGAAAGAAATGCTAGCGCTAACCACATAGAAATGTTTGTGTTATATTTAGAAAAATAAAAGGTAGGGGGGATCCCCTACCCTACAATATAAATATCTTGAGGATAAGCCACATCGACCAGAAAGAGAGCGTGGCCAGGCACAGAGGTGCCGGCACTGCAGCGGTCCTGTTTCTCTATCACACGACAAAACTCATCAATCGTCATCTTGCCTCGCCCCACCTCGAGCAGAGTACCCACGACTGCACGTACCATGTTACGCAAGAAACGATCGGCTTGGATAACAAAACGCCACTCATGTTCAGTCACCTGCTCCCATCGGGCTTGCATGATCCGACAGTTATTGGTAGCCACATCGGTATGGAGTTTGCTGAAGCTGGTGAAGTCAGTATAGTGAAACAGACGGGTTGCTGCCTCATTCATGAGCGCAAAGTCAGGAGCATGAAACAAACGCATGGAACGGTGGCGACTGAAGGGGTCCTTCGCTGTGGAAATATAATAGTGATATGTACGTGCCGTAGCACTGAAACGCGCATGAGCATCGGAGCATACAGGCTGCACAGCCTGCACAGCAATATCAGCAGGAAGGAGACGATTGAGTTTGTCGACAAGGTGCCGACAATCAACATCACACTCGGCATCGAAATGGGCAATCATCTTCTGGGCATGCACACCCGCATCGGTGCGCCCGGCGCCAACAATGGGAGTATCAACACGAAGCAAGGTACTAAGAGCCTTGGCGAGGGTCTCTTGTACAGAGTTGCCATTCGGTTGTATCTGCCAGCCATGATAGGCTGTACCATCATAGGATAGGGTAATAAAGTAACGCATGTCAAGAATTAACGATATTCATCATATGAACAGCCACCAATGCGGCAGTCTCCGTACGCAAGCGCGACCTACCCAACGTGATGGGACGGAAGCCGTAGGTCATAGCCTTCTGCACCTCCTCAGGGCTGAAGTCGCCCTCAGGACCGATGAGTACGAGCGCATTCCCACCCGGTTGCAACGCTTGCAGCAACGCCTCCTTCTCACCCTCGTAGCAGTGAGCGATAAACTTCTGACCCTCGAAGGGCTGGGAAACAAACTTATCAAACGGAGTCATACCGTTGAGCATGGGCAATGTAGGCTTGAGCGACTGCTTCATGGCCGAAACGAGGATCTTCTCCACACGTTCAGTCTTCACAACCCTACGTTCCGAGAAACGACAGTCCAGAAAGGTAAGTTCATCAAACCCAATCTCTGTGGCCTTCTCGGCAAACCACTCGATACGATCCATATTCTTCGTGGGAGCCATGGCCAGATGCAGGTGTCCGCGCCACAGAGGATCGGGCGTTATCGTCTCTACAATACGCACATAGCAGCGCTTTCCGCTAATCATGTCGATCTCGGCACGATAGAACGAACCTTTTCCGTCGGTGAGCATCACCTCAGAACCTTCAGCAAGACGCAACACACGAATGGCATGAGCAGCCTCATCCTGAGGCAACTCAAGCGTCGTGGCAATATCGGGGGTATAGAATAGATGCATAGTATTTTGAATGCTCCGGATTAACTTTGATTTTCTTCTCTCTCACGAATCACATCGCGCAGATGGGCTGCAAGCTCATAATCTTCGCGTTCAATGGCTGTGCGCAACACACCACGCAACACATCCGTATTCATCACGGTGATGGGCATAGAGTAAGCTCCCCCACCCTCGTCGCGCATACATTGAGTATTGAGCAATTCCTCACCAATATAAATAGGACAGCCCTGGTGCAGAGCTATAGCCAACGCATCTGAAGTACGGGCGTCAACATTGACCAGTTGGCCTTGCTGCTCGCATACGAGGTACGAGTAGAACACACCACCCTGCACCTTATATATATATACCTCACATATACGGATTGAAAACGCATCGGCCATATTGGCAAAAAGGTCATGAAGCATGGGACGCTCTGCAGACACCTCTTTGAGGTACATGGCTATGGCCTGCGCCTCAAGCAAACCTACCATAATGGGCAAACTACGATTGCCATCTTTCTCGCGCAGCAAAGCGATGTAGAACTTATCGTTCGTAGCACGCTGCAGCAGGTCTTGCACTATGAGCTCCACTTTAGTCATTGGGATATCGTTATTTTCGTTTATCATGCAAAGGTAACCATTTTTTTAGAAACACAAAAGAGCGCCCAGCTGTTTTCCACCACACAAAAGAAAGCCTCCACACCGACCTCTGACAGCAGAAAAAGAGTAGTAGGACACCCAATGGGCGCCCTACTCTCTCAAAAAACTACATTTAAGCGGTTATATCAATCCTATAACCAGGATTTATCAATAGTTCTCCTTCTGAACTTCGAAGTATGCCTGGGGATGCAAGCAAGCAGGACATGCCTTGGGTGCCTCTTCAGCCTCAACGATGAAGCCACAGTTGCGGCACTGCCAGAACACCTTACCATCCTTCTTGAATACGGTACCCTCCTCTACATTCTTGAGCAACTCGAGGTAGCGCTCTTCGTGGCCCTTTTCTGCGATTGCGATATTGCGATACATGGCAGCAATTGCAGGGAAACCCTCTTCAGCTGCAATATCAGCAAACTTAGGATAGTCGTCCACCCACTCCTCGTGCTCACCAGCAGCTGCAGCACGGAGGTTCTCCATGGTGGTACCGATAACACCTGCAGGGAACTTAGCAGTAATCTCCACCATTCCACCTTCGAGATACTTGAACATGCGTTTTGCATGCTCCTTCTCCTGCTCTGCAGTTTCTGTGAAGATAGCAGCAATCTGTTCGAAACCCTCCTTCTTTGCCTGACTTGCAAAATAGGTGTAACGCATACGTGCCTGTGACTCACCAGCGAATGACATCATCAAATTCTTCTCGGTCTGTGTTCCTTTAATACTCTTAGCCATAATTATCTTTTTAATAGGTTTATATTTTAATTATTTATTTTTTCTTGTTACGGGTCAACTGTTCGTCGTCAACTCATTTTCACGTTGCAAAGATAAAGCAAGTTTTTTTACCACACAAATAGACTCCATTTATCGACCGATAAACAGCGGCTATAAAGCATTAAATTGCAAATGTTACCGAGAACCGTGTGCATCCCTCTACGGACGTCACGCTCAGCGTGCCGCGGTGCAGACGCACAATCTGGCGTGACAAAGCAAGGCCGATGCCCGAGCCCTGTGGCTTGGTGGTGAAGAAGGGGATGAATATCTTCTCCTGCACCTCGGGCAGTATGCCGGGACCATTGTCTGT
>JAZRDT010000135.1:0-36840 GCA_045660385.1 Bacteroidaceae bacterium
CAGCGTTGGGCTTAACATCCATGTAAGCACGGAACATCTTGTACACGTTGTTGATGCGAGCAAGTACTGCCTCGTCCTTTGCCATCTCCTCCAAGGTCTCGTAGCTGAGACGCTCGAGCAAGAGCACGGGGTTGTGACCACACTCTTTCCAAAGAGCAGGATCCAGGCTCTTGAACATGTCGCGAGCCTCAGGGGTCCATGACCACCAAATGTTGCGCGCCATTTCGCTCAAGCATGCAAGCTCAGCGGGAATGTGCGACTTAACGTTCACCTCTTTCCAAGCAGGTGCGTTTGAATTACTAACTTTAATTTTCATATCACAATAGTTAACTAATGATTGTTCAGTTTACTTTGCTCAAAGCAATGTCGTATGCTTCGAGATAATATTTCACAAACTTATCCCACAAGGCCTTCTTGGCGATGTCGGAAGCGCGGCGACGCAATTGTGTCACCAACTTGGCATCCATCTTGGTGAAGGCGAGGATAGTGTTCTTGATCTCGTCGGCTGCCTCGTCCCAATTGCTATCGGTGCGGTGTACTACCTTCACACCATCTTCGAGCTGACTATACTCGCCCTTGAGCGAGTTGGCCCAAAGACCGAAACCGGCGAGGTCGGTAGTGATAGTGGGAACGTGGAAGGCTACACTCTCAAGCGGAGTGTATCCCCAAGGCTCATAGTATGAGGGATATACAGCAAGGTCATCACCGGGCAACAGGTCGTAGTAAGGCATATTGAAGATGCCATCGTTACCATTGAGGTAGCAGGGCACGAAGATTACCTTTACACGGCTATTGACGTTGTTGTCAAGACCGATGGCACGCATCATGGATAGAGCCTTGTCGTCGTCCATGTTGTAGAGTTCGTGGGTGATGACAGGGGTCTCTAATTGACAATTGACAATTGACAATTGACAATTATCCAATCTCGCCCTCAAATCCTCACGTGGACCTTTTACCCAAGCAGGCACGTTGATGAATGCCAATACGTCGCGGTCAAGTGAGGGTTCGTTGGCAAGGCGCTTGAGCGACTCGAGCAGGATATCGATACCCTTGTTGCGGAACTCATAACGACCACCGGTAGATACGATGATGGTATCGTCGGCAAACTCCTGACCGAGCAGTTTACCTGCTACGTTGAGCATCACCTTGCGAGCTTCCTTGCGCTTTGCGGTGAAGGCAGCACCCTTGGGTACGAAGTCGTCCTCGAAACCATTGACAAGGATGACATCGGCAGGCTTCTCGAGCAGTTGGGTACACTCCACATCGGTAATCTCGCTCACGGTAGTGAAGCAATCAACACGGTGCGCGCTCTGTTTCTCGATAGAGTGCTTTGACTCCATGTTGAGCTCGCTCGCCATCTGGTCGCCATTGTAGCCACTCATATAGTCGTAGAGAGGCTTCATGTTGCCAGCGATAGAGCGGCCTATCGAGGTGGCGTGGGTAGTGAAGATGGTTGCAATTGAGGGAATCCAATGCTTCAGGAAGAGTGCACCGAGACCGGTCATCCACTCATGAGCCTGATAGATTACCTTGGGATTGTTACCCTTCTTCACATCCTTGGCAATAATGTGCTTGTAGTAGCTCTCGGCTACGCGGGCTGCCGCATAAGAGAACATACTGGCTTCATCGTAGTCGCCATATGCATGGAGCGAATCTACTGAAAAGAGATTCCATGCCTCAGCGTAAATTTCGTTCTTTATATTATAATAAGGAGTAAAGTCTACCAATACAGCAACCGGCTCGCCAGGAATATTCCAACGTCCGATACGTATTGCCAAACCTTCCTCAGTTGCCTTCTTGCGCCATCCGGCGAGAAGTCGCTTGTCTTCCTTAAAAAGAGGGTTCTCTGTTTCTTTCCAGAGGTCGGGACCTATAAACGCCAATTGGGCATTTGTCTTTGCAAGAATGGTCTTTGCCCTAGTAGAAAGCACCGTATAGATGCCTCCAACTTTATTACACACCTCCCAACTAATCTCAAAGATATAGTCGGGGGTTGTCTTATTTACACTCATTACTAATACCTAATTTCTAAATTATCAGATGCAAAGGTACAAAAAATATTAGTTAACAAAAAAACAAATAGATGCGATTTTGCGCACATAAATGTGTTTTCTACACTTAATAGCATGTTTATTACTCCAAATGTATACTGAATGGCATAAGTTTGGTAACTGCAGTTTACACCTTCATTCAAAGTTTGGTCATCACATAGCGATCTTTTGCACATGATTCGCACGGTGTCAAACTATATGCATACACATTTTTCGGGGTGTCATCAACATGCAATGCCCATGACAAGAGATCAAGGGTGATGGTTTTACCAACCAAATCGTTCCGGTAGCTCAGCATGATGGGTTTGTCGACATACACCGTCGAATGGATTTCTCCAGAAAAGGGATAATAGGTGAAGGTGGCGCCATGGAGCTCGACAACAAAGTCCTCCAAACGGCTTCCGTCGGGCAAGATGATAAGATGGGAGAAATAGCGCGTCATAATGCGGAGGATTTATCGCTTCAGTTCCTTCCCTGAAACCATCAGGATCGATTGTGTCTTCAGGGTATTGGCCACTGGGCGGAGGGAATCAACCGAAGAGAATGTGGGGAGGGAAGAATTGCGATAACGCATCAATCGCATACCGTATAGCAACGCATCGTGACCGGGTTTCTTGCTTTTATAGTATGCATTCCCATGTAAGGTTTTGAGCCGTGCACCGAGTGTGTCGGTCAAGAGCAGGTTATAGGCACCCGATGCATACAACAGAGTATCGACAGACAATACCGAATCGTTAGCAAACTTTGCCATCAACGAAAGATGAAGGTAGTGATTTGCCGAATCGGGTTCGTCGGGAAGGAACATCACCTCCCCACTCCACTCAAAGCAATCGTTTGCCTTGAAGTTTGAGTCCGACGGAATGGTAAAATCGAAGCGGTTGCCCAATACAGATGGATACATCAGTTTCACACGGGTCTCGTACCACAAATCCGCCGAGTCGCCCACTACGGCCACAGGCTGATGCGATTCGACTTGGGTATCCTCCTCAGCTAAGCGTTTCTGAGTGTTCTTGACACGATCGGAGAGGTTCGCGTAAATCTCGGACAATGCTTCGGGATAACGGGCATAGTACACTAAGGCTGAATCGACCTCGGCTGAGGTGACACCATGCTTTTCGTAGACGTAATCAAAATAAAGGTCTTTCTTGTAGCGCTCGGTGCTTGGCAAGTCGTTGATCATCACTTGAGCCAAATGATAGTCAAACAAGATTGCCTCCAATTTCTTGGGCGCAAGTACATCGGCACGCCGATTTTTCTCCCCACACGATACGAGGAGGAGCAAAACCAGGCACGATGCCAGTGCACTATTTCTTACAAGTCTCTTCATCAACAGAGTTTTCAGGACCTTCGATTCCCCAATTCATGCACTTGCTATAGAAAAGCAATATGGCTATCACGCCACAACTGATGCATGCATCAGCAAAATTAAATATCGGACTGAAGAATATAAAATGGTTACCGCCAATGAAAGGTAACCAATCGGGCCAATTCCACTCTACGAGAGGGAAATAGAACATATCGACTACCTTACCCTTGAAAAGTGGAGCATAGCCATCGCCCCAAGGTACCAATTGTGATACGGCATAGGGTGTGCTCTCTGAAAAGATAGGACCATACAGCACGCAATCGACAATATTACCTGCCGCACCTGCAATAATGAGTGCTACACACACCAGATAGCCACGCGGAAAACCCTTGCCGCGGATCTTATACACATAATATATAAAGCAGGCAATGGCTATGATACGGATAAATGTGAGGAACAACTTTCCAAAAATCTCCATACCGAAAGCCATTCCGGGATTTTCGGTGAAGTAAATGTAGCACCAATCGGTAACATGAATGCTCTCGTAAAGACGCATGCCCATCTTTACCGATAACTTGATAGCTTGGTCGATAATAAGGGCTATGGCTACGATAAGAGCAACCATACGCCCTTCGGTCAGGAATTTTTTCATCAAATCAATTCGTAGTTAAAAGAAGATTATGAGGAATAGCCCGCACATCTCCTTCTTAATCATTTCTTCTGGCCCTGCTTAGCCTCGATGCTGAGTGTAGCATGAGGTACTGCACGAAGACGACCGGCAGGAATGAGTTTGCCTGTCTCACGACAAATACCATATGTCTTGTTCTCAATACGCACGAGTGCTGCTTGCAAACTTTGAATAAACTTCATCTGACGCTGGGCCAAACGCATCGTCTCTTCCTTTGAAAGGGTATTGGCGCCCTCACCCAAAATTTTATAAGTAGGAGCTGTATCGCTGTCTGTATTGCTATCACGATTTGTCAACGAACCCTTCAGATTGTCGTAGTCGCGTTGAGCCAACTCCAATTTCTCCAAAATGATGGTGCGGAATTCTTCCAATTCCTCATCTGTGTAACGTGTTTTTTCTGACATAGTTTTTAATGTTTTAGGGGGTTAGGGCCGAAGCCCTAACCTATATGTTAATATTAAAAGATTTATACTTTTTCCACTACCGCCTGCAACACAAATCCGTCAAACTCAAGTGCGGTACCTTCGGGAACCACGCCAATGGTGAGGCTATCGGCCAATACTTGATTGCAGATGTATGCCTTGTGCTCCTCGATGGCTGCATCGGTATTTTCGTTGCTGGTCAAGGTAACGGCAATGCGATCGGAAATCTCGAAGCCGCTCGACTTACGGATGTTCTGAATCTTGCTCACGAGTTCACGAGCAATACCCTCGCGACGCAACTCTTCAGTCACGGTCACATCGAGTGCTACGGTGAGCACACCTTCATTGGCGACTACCCATCCAGGGATGTCCTCACTATAGATCTCAACCTCACCGGCTTCGATCTCGGCAGGTGTACCATTCAGGTCGAGGGTCAAGCGACCGACACTCTCGAGCTCGGCAATCTGCTCTTGACTCATCGTAGTCACGGCTGCAGCCACTTGCTTCATGAGGGCACCAAACTTCTTACCCAGAATCTTGAAGTTACACTTCACCTTCTTAACGAGTATATCAGACGCGCCCTCCACGAAATCGATTTCCTTGACGTTCACCTCATTCATGATGAGAGGCTTCACGGCCTCGAGGCGGGCCTTCATCTCAGCATCTACGGGAATCATAAGTTTCTGCAAGGGTTGCTTCACGATGATGTTCACCTTCTTACGCAATGCCAAGCCCATTGAAGACACCTTCTGAGCCATCTCCATGCGAACCTCAAGCTCTTTATCAACGAGTGCATCGTCGCACACGGGGAACTGCGCCAAGTGTACAGAAGCTACAGAGTCGCGACCGGTCGTACGCACGAGATCCATATATAACTTATCGGCATAGAACGGAGCGATGGGAGCCATCAACTTCGCTACGGTCTCAAGACATACGTAGAGAGTTTGGTATGCGGCCAACTTATCCTCTGTATATCCAGCACCCCAGAAACGCTTACGGCAAAGACGAACATACCAGTTAGAGAGGTTGTCGTTCACGAAGTCGTTAATCAAGCGACCAGCGCGTGTGGGTTCATACTCATTGTAGCAAGCATCGACATTCTTCACCAAGGTATTGAGTTCAGAAATGATCCAACGGTCAATCTCCGGGCGCTCAGCAACGGGGATCTCCTTCTCACCATAGCAGAAGCCATCGAGGTTTGCATAGGGAGCGAAGAACTTATAGGTATTGTGCAAAGTACCGAAGAACTTACGTGTTACCTCCATCACGCCCTCCTCATCAAACTTGAGATTGTCCCAAGGTGATGAGTTGGTGATCATGTACCAGCGCAAGGGGTCGCTACCATATTTCTCGATCGCGCCGAAGGGGTCAACGGCATTGCCCAAACGTTTCGACATCTTATTACCGTTTTTGTCGAGCACGAGACCGTTAGAGATTACAGCCTTGTAGGCCACGCTACCCTTCACCATGGTAGAGATAGCGTGAAGTGTGAAGAACCATCCACGGGTCTGGTCTACGCCCTCAGCAATGAAGTCGGCAGGATACACGGTATTGTTATCAACAATCTCCTGATTCTCGAACGGATAGTGTAGCTGCGCGAAAGGCATAGCACCTGAATCGAACCATACGTCGATAAGGTCAGTTTCGCGCTTCATCACCTTACCGGTTGACGACACCAGGAAGATATCATCCACATAAGGACGGTGCAGGTCAATCTTATCGTAGTTCTCCTTATTATATACACCCGGCTCGAAGCCCATCTCCTTATAGGGATTAGAGGTCATCACGCCTGCTGCAATAGCTTTCTCAATTTCGTTATAGAGTTCCTCTACCGAACCGATGCAGAGTTCCTCGCCATCCTCACTACGCCAGATGGGGAGTGGAGTACCCCAATAGCGTGAGCGACTGAGATTCCAGTCGTTGAGATTCTCGAGCCACTTACCGAAACGGCCGGTACCTGTTGACTCAGGCTTCCAGAGGATTGTCTTGTTGAGTTCCATCATCTGCTCCTTCACCGCAGTAGAGCGTATAAACCATGAATCGAGCGGATAGTAGAGCACGGGCTTGTCGGTACGCCAGCAGTGGGGATAGTTGTGTACATGCTTCTCAATCTTGAACGCCTTGTTCTCACTCTTCATCGAGAGGCAGATGAAGATATCGAGTGACTCTGCTGCTGCGGCGGCCTTCTCATCGTATCTATTGTCTACGGTAAACTGAGGATCGTAGGCGTTCTTCACCCAGCGACCCTCATACTCCTTGTAGAGGTCTACGTTCACACATATGTTCACAAACTGCTCGTCGAGTTCCTCCATCAAGTAGAACTTACCTGTAAGGTCCACCATGGGGCGAGTCTCGCCCTTTTTGTTAATCATATACAATGAAGGGATACCAGCAGCGCGAGCCACGAAGGCGTCGTCGGCACCGAAAGTAGGCGCGATATGCACAATACCAGTACCATCCTCGGTAGTCACATAGTCACCAGGAATTACGCGGAATGCCTTGTCAGAAGCATCCTGCCAGTTACCGTTCTCGTCAACGCTAACAGGCTTCACCCATGGGAGCAACTGCTCGTATTCCATACCTACGAGGTCGGTACCCTTGTACTCGCCCACCACCTTGTAAGGTACGAGCTTGTCGCCAGGTTTGTAGTCCTCGAGAGCCAGTTCGGCTGCCTTGGGGTTGAAATGCATACCCATCAATGCCTTAGCCAACACTACGGTCATTTTCTCGCCAGAATATGCGTTGTAGGTCTGAACGGCAACGTAGTCAATCTTGGGACCTACACAAAGTGCCGTATTTGAGGGCAATGTCCAAGGTGTAGTAGTCCATGCGATGAAATACGGTGTACCCCATTCTGCCATCTCAGGCTTCGGGTTCTTCATCTTGAACTGACCGATTACAGTAGTATCCTTCACATCGCGGTAGCAACCGGGCTGGTTCAGCTCGTGCGAACTCAATCCAGTACCTGCTGCGGGAGAATAGGGCTGAATAGTGTAGCCCTTATAGAGGAGACCCTTTCCATAGAGTTGCTTGAGCAACCACCACAAGGTCTCGATATAACGGTTGTCGTAGGTGATATAGGGATCCTCGAGGTCCACCCAGTAACCCATCTTGTGAGTCAGGTCAGTCCACTCCTTTGTATACTTCATCACATCCTTACGGCATGCTGCGTTATACTCTGCTACAGAGATAGTCTTGCCAATATCTTCTTTGGTGATACCGAGCGCCTTTTCAACACCCAGTTCCACGGGCAATCCGTGTGTATCCCATCCTGCCTTACGCTTCACCTGATATCCCTTCATCGTCTTGTAACGGCAGAAGATATCCTTGATGGCACGTGCCATCACATGGTGAATACCAGGCATACCATTAGCCGAGGGAGGACCCTCATAAAACACGAACGAAGGACATCCCTCACGCTCGGTCATGCTCTTGGTAAACACATCCTTTTCGTCCCAAGCCTTGAGCACCTCTTTATTCACTTCGGAGAGGTTCAATTGGCCATATTCGGTAAATTTCTTGTCCATATATGTATGTGTATTATATACCTATTTTATATTAAGTCGCAAAATTAGTACAAGGCGAGCGAAAACGCAAATTTATTTGAAGTTTTCCGAGCCTAAGTCTAAATTCACACCATAGAATGGGTTAAATGTACAACAAGTTGGGCGGGGAACAAAATAAAATCCATTATTTTTATCCCGAGGCATAGCATTCCCCATGTAGCATATAGCGCTGATTAAATTTAATGCAATCCAAGATAATTATCAAAATTATTCGTATTTTTGCAAATAAATAGACGACATTAATAGCAATTAAGACTTATGAATTGGCAAAACACTAAACACACGCTACTTATGGCAACAACAGTCATGGCGGGGGCTCTGTGCTCTTGCTCAGACAAACTAGAAGCCGGATTCATCGGCAAGAACGAGATCAAGATTGAGGGTGAGCGCATGACTCCCGAAGCTCTGTGGGCTATGGGACGCATTGGCGGCATGAGCGTATCGCCGGACAATAAAACCATTGCCTACGGTGTATCGTACTACAGCGTACCCGAGAACAAGAGCCACCGCGTCATCTACACCATGGATGCCAAGGGCAAGCACCAGCGTATGCTCACCACCACAACAGCCAATGAGGGCGATGCAGTATGGATCAAAGGCGGTACGAAGCTCGCCTTCCTAAGCAATGCCAGCGGTAGTAACCAATTGTGGGAGATGAACCCCGACGGTAGCGACCGACGCCAGCTCACACATACCGAGAAGAGACTCGAGGGATTCAGCTTCTCGCCCGACGAGACGAAGGTACTCCTCGTGATGACCGTACAGAATGGCCCATCAACCGTAGACAAGCACCCCGACCTGCCCCTCACCACGGGCCGTGTCATCAACGACCTCATGTATAAGCATTGGGACGAATGGGTAGACGAAATACCCCACCCCTTCCTCGCCGACTTTGACGGCAATGAGGTGACCAATCCTCGTGATATCCTCGAGGGAGAGCTCTACGAGTCGCCCATGCGCCCCTTCGGCGGAATGGAGCAATTCGCATGGAGCCCCGGCGGCAAGTCCATCGCCTACACCTGCCGCAAGAAGGCGGGCGTAGAATATACGAAGAGCACCGATAGCGACATCTACCTTTATAATATAGAGACGGGCGACACAAAAAACATATGCAAAGCTGACGACACCGACAAGAACATGGGTTACGACACCAATCCGCAGTTCTCGCCCGATGGCTCGATGATTGCTTGGCAGAGCATGGAGCGCGATGGCTACGAGAGCGACTGGAATCGACTCTACGTGATGGACCTTGCTACGGGTGAGAAGCGCTTCCTCAGCCGCGCCTTCGACAGCAATGTGGACGAGTTCGTATGGAAGCCCGACGGCCGCGGATTCTACTTCACTGGCGTATGGTTCGGTACCACCATGATCTATAGCCTCGACATGGAGGGTCGCTACCAGGCCCTCACCTCAGGCCAGTACGACTTTGGCGGCATCACCCTCATGGGCGACCAAATCCTCTGCAAGCGCCACTCTATGGAGGAGGCCGACGAAATCTATGCCTTCAACCCCGCCAAGGGAGACAAGCTCACCCAGCTCACTACCGAAAACAAGCATATCTACGACCAGATAGAGCGCGGCAAGGTAGAGCCCCGATGGGTGAAGACCACTGACGATAAGGATATGCTCGTATGGGTCATCTATCCTCCTCACTTCGACAAGAACAAGAAGTATCCCACACTGCTCTTCTGCGAGGGCGGTCCTCAGAGTCCTGTAAGCCAGTTCTGGAGTTACCGCTGGAACTTCCAAATTATGGCAGCCAACGACTACATCATCGTTGCCCCCAACCGTCGTGGCCTCCCCGGTTTCGGCCTCGAGTGGAACGAAGCCATCAGTGGAGACTACGGTGGCCAGTGCATGAAGGACTACCTTACCGCCATTGACGATATGGCCAAGGAGCCCTACGTAGATGCCGACCGACTCGGCTGCGTAGGCGCCTCATTTGGAGGTTTTTCAGTCTATTGGTTGGCCGGTCATCACGACAAGCGCTTCAAGGCCTTCATCTCTCACTCTGGCATCTTCAATCTCGAGCAACAATACCTCGAGACCGAGGAGTCATGGTTTGCCAACTGGGACCTCGGCGGCGCATATTGGGAAAAGAACAAGATGACCGAGCACACCTATAGCAACTCGCCTCACCTCTTCGTAGACAAATGGGATACTCCCATCCTCTGCATCCATGGCGAGAAGGACTTCCGCATCCTCGCCTCGCAGGGCATGGCCGCCTTCAATGCCGCCATCCTACGTGGTGTGCCCGCACAACTTCTCGTATACCCCGACGAGAACCACTGGATACTGCGTCCGCAGAATGGTATACTGTGGCAGCGCACCTATTTCGAGTGGTTGGACAAGTGGTTGAAGTAAGTTAAAAGAAAGCTAAGATAGAAGAGGGAGAGTACGCATATCTGCTACTCTCCCTCTCTCATTAACAAACTATCACGCAATGATTACATACACTTGCTGCGACATGGAAGATTGTAAAGGTCACACTCGGAAGACCCACGTTCTCATCAACGAGCGTTAGATTCGTTCACATCTCGCCATGCATTCTGACACATTTGGCACCGATTATTTACGTTCAGCTACAAAGAGGTATATTAAACTGCATACAAAAAAAGATCCTTACCACAGTCAATTGGGTAAGGATCTCATCCATTATAAGAAAGTCGTGCCGGATTGATGCGATGAAACTCCGAGAAATAGGATTTGAGTGCTCGCCCCCTTTGTAATCCACCGACTCAAGGTTACCCCTTTCAGGGCGTGGCCCGCCATTGGAAGTCGAAGCTGTCCTCGGTTTTCAGATATAATTGATGAGTTTCCCAGTCTAAACCGACACGACTATATTTATTAACGCTAACGTGACCTTAACGTGAGCCTCACCTATAACGTGGATCTAAAACCTTATCTGTAAGCAGGTTCTCGTCTTCGCCATCGTTTTCGTTATTTTTTCTACTTCAAAGAACGCTATTCGGAAGGTTTTTGTTCATCCTTCATGGGATGATTCCCTCTTATTTTCTTTTGCAAATATAGGAACTTTTTTCCATAAAAAAAAGAGGCCGGAGCCTCTTTTTTCTTTATCATGTTAAATAACACCTATACGTAAGAATGTCATTTAATCTGCATGAGCCACTCAATTAAGCAGCCTTAGCCTTAGCTACGATAGCCTTGAAAGCCTCAGGATGATTCATTGCGAGGTCAGCGAGAACCTTACGGTTAATCTCGATACCAGCCTTGTGCAATGCACCCATCAGTTGAGAATAAGACATACCCTCGAGGCGAGCGGCAGCATTGATACGCTGAATCCACAATGCACGGAAGTTGCGCTTCTTATTCTTACGGTCGCGGTAAGCGTAAGTCAAACCCTTCTCCCAAGTATTCTTGGCAACGGTCCATACGTTCTTACGAGCACCGAAGTAACCTCTGGTTAAACCTAAAATTTTCTTTCTCTTTGCTCTTGAAGCAACATGATTTACTGATCTTGGCATAGTTTTGTTCTGTTTTTAGATGTTAGCGCTGTGTTCTACAGTCTTTAGATGCTAACCATCCGATTAATAATTTTTAGATAATACTCGCTTAACTTTTAAGATTACTTCATTGCAAGAAGTTCCTTAACCTGGTTCACGTTAGCGCTGTGTACGAGTGTGAAGTGGTCGAGGTTGCGCTTCTGCTTCTTAGTCTTCTTTGTCAAGATGTGACTGTGATAAGCGTGTTTTCTCTTGATTTTACCTGTTCCGGTAAGAGCGAATCTTTTTTTTGAACCGGAGTTAGTCTTAACTTTTGGCATGTTTGTTAATTGTTAATTAATTATTAATATATAAACGGTGCGTACTATACCGGCGCAGCCGTTTTTTTCTATTTGACAAGTTTTACCCAACTTTTAATTCTCAGCCTTAGGAGCTACGGGCTTTTCAGCCTTCTCCTTCTTAGGAGCACCAGCCTTCTTCGGTGAAATGAAGATGGTCATGCGCTTTCCTTCGAGCACGGGCATCTGATCTACCTTACCATACTCCTCCAAATCGTTAGCAAAACGGAGCAATAACACCTCGCCTTGTTCCTTGAAGAGGATTGAGCGACCCTTAAAGAAAACGTAAGCTTTTACCTTATCGCCATCCTTGAGGAACTCGATTGCGTGCTTGAGCTTGAAATTATAGTCGTGATCGTCAGTTTGGGGACCGAAACGGATTTCCTTTACTTCGACCTTAACTTGTTTGGCTTTGAGCTCTTTCTGTTTTTTCTTCAGCTGATACAGGAACTTTGAGTAATCAATGATTCTGCAAACAGGCGGAACGGCGTTCGGTGAAATTTCCACTAAGTCGGCCTCGTTCTCCTCGGCTATTCTCAGTGCCTCGTGGATAGATACTACGGTAGGTTCAATGTTGTCACCGACAATACGGACTTCTTTGGCTCGTATCTGTTCATTGATACGGTGTTGGCCTTTTAGATTGTCTTTTTTCATTCAGATGAATTTGTTTGTTCTGCTGTCTTTTAAATGGTTTTTAATTCAAAAAGTTTCTGTACCTAACATCGGAAACGGCAACTTTGCCGCCCACATTGTTAAATGCGGGCGCAAAATTAGTGCAAATCAAGCGAAAAAGCAAATTTATTTGTATTTTTCTGCTAGACCTTGGCAAAAGTTACCATTTATTAATCATGTTGTTAACTTCGTCTTCGATTTTCTTTCCGAATTCGTCAATCTTCAGGGTTCCCTCGTTGATACCGCCTTGCTTACGTACGGTAACAGCGCCCTCAGCCATTTCCTTTTCACCTACGATGAGCATGTAAGGAATGTGCTTCATCTCGTTATCGCGGATCTTACGGGTAATCTTCTCATTGCGATCATCGATGATGCAACGTACATCGTACTTCTCGAGTTCCTTTTTCACCTGCTCAGCATAGTCGTTGAACTTCTCTGAGATAGGAAGGATAGCCACCTGGTCGGGAGTGAGCCACAAGGGGAACTTACCACCAGTATGCTCAATGAGTACGGCTACGAAACGCTCCATAGAGCCGAAGGGTGCACGGTGAATCATCACGGGCTGGTACTTCTGGTTATCTGAACCGGTATACTCAAGGTTAAAACGCTCAGGCAGGTTGTAGTCAACTTGGATAGTACCCAACTGCCAACGACGACCGATAGCATCCTTCACCATGAAGTCGAGCTTAGGACCATAGAATGCGGCCTCGCCAGTCTCTACACGAGCGTTCAAGCCCTTTTCCTGACAAGCCTCTACGATAGCCTGCTCTGCACGTTGCCAGTTCTCGTCTGTACCTACATACTTAGTTGTATTGTTGGGGTCGCGCAATGAAATCTGCGCTTCATAGTTTTCGAAGTTGAGAGCCTTAAAGATGATTTCAATGATATCCATTACACGGGTAAACTCCTCCTTCACCTGGTCGGGACGACAGAAGATATGCGCATCGTCCTGTGTAAAACTACGAACGCGAGTCAAACCATGCAACTCACCACTCTGCTCGTAACGGTATACAGTACCGAACTCTGCAAGACGGATAGGAAGATCCTTGTATGAACGGGGCTGATGCTTGTATATCATACAGTGGTGGGGGCAGTTCATAGGCTTCAGCAAGTATACCTCACCCTCCTCAGGAGTGGTGATAGGCTGGAAGCTGTCCTTACCATAGTGATCCCAGTGACCAGATGTAATGTAAAGGTTCTTGTTACCAATGTGGGGAGTCATCACCTGCTGGTAGCCAAAACGCTTCTGGATACGCTTCAAGAAATCCTCGAGACGCAAACGCAGAGCTGTACCGCGGGGCAACCACATGGGCAAGCCCTTACCTACGGTCTCAGAGAACATAAAAAGTTCAAGTTCCTTACCGATCTTACGGTGGTCGCGCTTCTTAGCCTCTTCCATCATAGCGAGATACTCATCGAGCATCTTCTTCTTGGGGAAGCTTACACCATAAATACGGGTCATCATCTTACGTTTCTCGTCACCACGCCAGTAGGCACCAGCTACAGAAGTCAGCTTGATAGCCTTGATGGGTGCTGTAGTCATCAAGTGCGGGCCACGGCACAGATCAGTGAAGGCACCCTGAGTATAGGTGGTGATGGTACCATCCTCAAGTTCAGAGATAAGTTCACACTTATAGGTCTCGCCACGCTCCGAGAACATCTTCAGCACTTCGTCCTTAGAAATCTCGTTACGCACCACGCTCTCGTTCTTAGCCACAAGCTCGGCCATCTTCTTCTCAATATTTGCGAGGTCACCCTCTTTGATTGTCACGCCTTCACCCGGATCCACATCATAATAGAAACCAGTCTCGATAGCGGGACCAATACCAAATTGAATATTCGGATAGAGCTCCTGTAAAGCCTCAGCCAGAAGGTGAGCACTTGTATGCCAGAAGGCATGCTTAGCCTCCGCATCGTCCCATTTGTGAAGACGGATAGAAGCATCCTCATTGATGGGGCGGTTAAGCTCCACGATTTCATCATTCACGCTACATGCCAGCACGTCCTGTGCCAGACGAGCACTGATGCTTTCAGCTATCTGCAAGCCGGTAACGCCAGCTTCGTATTCTCTTACCGAACCATCAGGAAAAGTAATTTTAATCATTGTCGTATAATGTTTTTATTTTAGTCATCACTCTATTTCTTTATTATATATAGCCACAAATAAAAACATTTTGCAGCCAACATACAATTGGCTGCAAAATTAGCTAAATAATTCGATATGCGCAATTTTATAGCGCTATTTCATTCGCTTCGCGCTCTTCTACACGTTTTTCCAAGCGGCGCAAGCCATTCTCAATGGCACGAATACCCTCCTTGGCCGACTCTTCCAGCTTATCGGCACGTCCTTCGAGGTAACGCTCCAACTTCTGACCATCCACTTCGGTACCCTCATCGTTCATCACGGCACGCAAGAAAGCATTGCTCACATACATGCGGGTCAAGCGAGGCTTCTCCACATTATTGTTTATTATTATCACATAAGCGAAATCCTCTTCCATATTATTTATATACACGATACGGTCGCCCGTCTCAGTCAAGACAGAGTACCCTTCGGGGATCTCATCTAATACGTTGGCAAAGAAGCGACCACGAACCGAACTTTTGCACAAATCCAGGTTCAAGGTCTCCACCTCTTCAATACCCATCATTACCAGCGTACCACGGATCAGCGAAGCGCGTTTACGGCCCTTAGCCACACCACTCTCCACGAGTTCGGTTAGCGTGCTATTCACATTGACCACTCTATATTCAGCCCCATCCTTCTGTTTATAGCGATTGATCAATCTGTCCATTGAATCGGCTTTCGCCCATGCACACACAAACAAGAATACCAAAAGTGTTGTCAGTTTTCTCATATATCTACCATTTTATATATTATATACTATTCTGCAAATCGTTTAATCAAATTATATGCACTATACAATCCTAGTTCTCCCGCCTTACTGAGATCAGCCACACCACGTGCGTTATCACCCAGGAAAATATGCGTAAGTCCGCGATTATAGTAAGCCTCTGCCAAATTGGGTTCGAGAGCAATAGCCTCATCATAACTCACCAGAGCAGCTCTGTAATCCTTCAGCCCCGACAACACGTTACCCCTATTATAATAGGTATAGGCAAAGTCCGGAGCCAAGTCAATAGCCTTATTCAAATCAGCCAGGATAAGTTGATAGTCATTAACACTACCATCCTTCATGAAATCATTAGGCATAACCACCCCTTTATCATCTTCAGAAGCACCATCCCCGTAACGCGACGAGACCAGTTGTTTATATCGCGCTACAGCCCTGCAATAGTACGACATCCACAACGAAGCATCATTAATGATGGCTTGCGTAAAATCACTGACTGCCGCCTGAAGATCCTGCACCAAATAGAAATCAAGACCACGCGCAAAATACAGAGCAGCCTCATCACCATCTCGTCCAAGACTATTGGTCTGCTTGTCAATATCCTTAAAATGGAAAGCTATCTGAGTTTCATCGAGCATCGGTTCTGAAGCCGTAACAAGCAAAGGAAGAGGCAAACATGAGTTCCGCTGCATCATCTCCAACTCACGATGATAATGCACCACTCCATCAACCTCACTTGTCGTCTTATAATAGGTAATGGCAAATAACGGGCGTAATTCCACATATACATCCTTAAACTGCACCTGACCACGATGCTCGGATGAGAACTCACGCACATAAACAGACTCGGGATTCTTGGCCTCCTGTTTCTTCTTATAATTGTTCAGGTCGTTCACCTCCTGCCTGCGTTTGCGCTTTTCCAGTTCCTCTTGCGAGGGTTCTTCATCGCCAGTAACATTCACCATCCTAGCCAAAACGTCAGCATTCATTGCTGTAATTTCATCAGCCAACGCTTTGTCGTCAAATCCCATATTTCGATACAGTTCAGCACGTATCTTATAGGCGCCAATGAAGTCCGGGAATTCCTTTATCAACACCGACAAATCGTCGACAGCCCCCTGCCAGTCACCCGTAAAGCGATACAACATTGCACGCGCATAACGAGCACGAACATGATCAGGCACACATTCCAATACAAAGCTATAATCCTCTATGGCCCGATTGTAATCACCAACCTTTTCGCGCAACAGACCACGATTCATATGCGCCAATGCATTTTCCGGATCAAGCTGTATGGCCATATCAAGATCTTCCATTGCACCATTCAGATTATATAAAGCTTCGCGTGCTATTGCACGGTTTATATAATGTCCGCTGTATTGCACCAATTGGATTGCAGTAGTCAGATCGGCCTCGACCTCTTCAAAACGCTTTAAGCCAAGATTGATAATAGCCCGGTCCATATAGGCAGAATGATCGAATTTATCGATGGTCAACAGAGTATCCAGGTCTGCCAATGCAGCCAATGTGTCGCCTTTTTCCCGATTCATTTCTGAACGCAGGAGCAAAGCAAACGTATAGTTTGGTGCTTTACTACGCAACGTATCTATAATCGCCATTGTACCCTCATAGTCCCCTATCTCCTTAGAGCACAATGCATAGTTGCGCCATAAGCCAAGTATATCCGGCCGCATTTTCAGAATGGTTCTATAGTCCCCTATAGCATCATGGAACTTTTCCTGCCTGATACGCGACAAGCTACGCACCTCATAGGTTGCTGTAATGAACGGGTTCAGTTCTATCGCAGCAGTACCATCCTTTTCAGCCCCCACATAATCGCCCAAATTATATTTAGCCATAGCACGAAAGTAATAAGCTTCCGCTAAATAAGGCTTGGCATTAATGGCTTGACTAAAATAGTTGATAGCCAGCACATAATCACTAAAGTAAAGCGCATTACGACCGACCCTCATCATATGATCGGTATTCACTTGCGCCTTCGCCTGCAACTGCAGACAAAAGAACAATATGAAGAGCAACAGGTGCTTTACTTTTCTCAGTTTCATGCTACAACCATGCCATTACGAACGCGACGAAGCCGCCACGTCCAGATTGCAGAAGAAAGAACCACTTTACTTCTTTGCCACCTTCACCTTGTAGTCGCAACGCACCTTGCCTGTAAGCAACGCATTGAACTTACCCTTGTTCATCTGTCGGCGCAGCGGCGAAATACGATCGGTAAACACCTTACCTTCGAGGTGGTCAAACTCATGCTGAATGACACGTGCCAGAAATCCGTCGACCCACTCATCATGCTCCACGAAGTTTTCATCCACATACTGCACATGCACACGCTCGGCACGAGGCACCTTCTCATGAATGCCGGGCAAACTGAGACAACCCTCATCCTTTAGAATGGTTTCACCCTCTTCTTCTACAATGTAGCCATTGATGTAGGCACGCTTAAACTCTGCATACTCGGGATAATCCTCCGCAAGAGGAGTGAGATCGATGATAACCACACGAATGGGCAGACCAATCTGCGGAGCTGCCAAGCCCACGCCATCGGCGCGTTCATTGGTTTCAAACATGTTTGCAACCAATTGTTTCAACTCGGGATAATCAGCATCAATATCCTCTGCCACCTTTCTCAATACGGGTTGTCCGTAAGTATAAATAGGTAATATCATTTCAGTTCTTGAGTTTATAAGTTTCTTAATTTACGGCTCTCCATATAGCTTTGCAGTATAATGGTAGCACTTATCTCGTCCACCAGCTCCTTACGCTGGCGATCCTTCTTCTTCAGTCCGCCATCCAACATCGCCTGATGTGCAAGCACTGAGGTAAAGCGTTCGTCCACATATTCCACCGGAATCTGCGGCAACAACTTGCGCAATCGGTTCACGAAAGGTTCAATGCGCACCATATTCTCCGACGGCTGGTTGTTCATCTGCTTGGGAAGTCCCACCACGATACGTTCCACAGGCTCACGCTTCACATAGTCGATAATAAAATCCATCAGCGTATGCGTAGGTACAGTAGTCAGTCCATTAGCAATGATCTGCAACACATCAGTTACCGCCAAACCTGTACGCTTCTTTCCGTAGTCAATAGCAAGTATTCGTCCCATAACATCCGATTACGCTACAAAGTTAATAAGCTTTCCGCTACAAAACATTTAAATTCTCTTAAAAATCAAAACAAAGGGCGACCATTGGGCCACCCTTTATATAACATATAGGAGCATCGCTTACTTGTTCAGCAAGATCCAAGCACCCTGAAAATCGGCACGACTGGGATATTTCACCTTGAAGGCCTCACGAGCACGAGCAGCTTCAGCCTTCGTGTCGTATGAGCCAATGATAACGCGGAACATATTCTTATCCACATTCTTCACAATACCTGCAGCATAGCCCTCACCTACCAAGTAGTCCTTCAAGCCCTGCGCATTGGTCTGCAAGCTAAAGCTACCACACACCACGCTGTAAGCCTTCAAAGTACCGGTTACTGAAACTGCAGAAACCTGCTCTTGACGTACGGGAGTCTGGTCGTAGTTATCAGAAGCCACCGGAGTTGTTGCCACGGGAGTCACCTGTACGGGAGCATTCACCTGCACCTGTGCACTCTCCTGTGCCTTAGCCTTCTCGTAAGCCTGCTTATAAGCGCTCTCTTTTGACTTACATGATGCAAAAACGAGCAATACGCTCAACAATCCAAACAAAACACTCTTTTTCATATTCTTTTACCTTTTAAGTTATAGTTCTTGAATTTGCGTACAAAGATAGTGCAAACCAAACGAAATGCCAAATCTCAACGGGCGAAAGCAGAGAAATGCTTGCATTTTTTTTACTGAGCGATGCAGAAGCTATAGAAGAAATTACTTTAGCACAAGCAACTAAGAAAACGCGACACCACCAACTACTCGTTCCAAATGCGCCATGCAGCGCGAGCTTGACCAATGAGCATATCCATGCCATTGCAGATGGTAGCGCCTGCCAGCTCACCAAGTTGAAGGAAACGGGTCTTGAGGGGATTGTAAACTACGTCGAAGAGAAGATGGCGCGGGGTGAGCGATGCATAGTGAAGCGGTGGACATTCATCGACCTTGGGGTGCATGCCAAGCGGAGTGGTATTGACAATCACCGTGTAATGAGAGAGAACATCAGGCGTGAGATCATCATAACTGAGTACACCTTCGCGGCGGGTGCGCGACACGAAGCAGGTATCAAGTCCTAATTGGCGTAGGGCATAGTCGACAGCCTTGGAGGCTCCGCCCGTCCCCAGGATGAGGGCATGGGTGTGATGGGGCTGCAGCAAAGGACGTATGGAGTCACTGAAGCCAATGACATCGGTATTGTAACCCTTGAGCCGTAGGCTATCGCCCTCTCGCAATACCTTAACCACATTGACCGCACCAATGGCTTGTGCTGCTGCGTCGACCTCGTCGAGAAAGGCAAACACCTGTTGCTTATAGGGAATGGTTACATTAAAACCTTGAAGAGCGGTCTCTTCAGCCAATACGGATGTCAAATCGCTAATCTGCGGTAACTCAAAATTCTTATATTCGGCATCTATGCCTTGCTGAGTAAAGAAATCCGTGAAATAACCTCTCGAAAAGGAGTGTCCGAGGGGATAGCCGATGAGTCCGTAGATACGTGCCATATGCTGTTAATATATCGTCTAAAATGTTCGAAAGACGCAAATTTATGCTTTTTATCGAGAATTTCAAAAAAAACTTTCGGATTTACAAATTTAGGTTCCAAACGAGTTGTTTCATCCTTAAACTTTCGACAAGAATCCCTTGCCGATATCGTCAATATATAGTACCTTTGCAAATAATTATATGATATCCATTTTATAATATGGCAGAAAACAATTTACTCACACGACTCGACGGACTAGTAGGAAAGTACGAGGAGATCGAACTCCTCATCACGGACCCTGCGGTAATTGCCGACATGCGCCGATTCGTAAAGCTCAATAAAGAATATAAAGAACTGGGAGCGCTCATGGAGGCTCGCGCCAAATACATACAGCTCATCCGTCAGCTCGACGAGGCTAAAGAACTCTTTGCTACAGAAAGCGATGCCGACATGCGTGAGATGGCTCGCGAGGAGATCGATGCGTGCGAGACTCAGATTCCTGCTCTCGAGGAGGAGATAAAGTTATTGCTCGTGCCTGCCGACCCCGAAGATGACAAGAACGTCATAATGGAAATACGTGGCGGTACGGGTGGCGACGAGGCAGCCCTCTTTGCGGGCGACCTGTTCAAGATGTATATGAAATATTGCGAACAGAAGGGATGGCGTGTAGAGGTATCGAGTTTCAATGAAGGTACTGCCGGCGGATACAAGGAAATCATCTTCAGCGTATGTGGCGAGAAGGTGTATGGTACGCTCAAATATGAGTCGGGCGTTCACCGCGTGCAACGTGTACCCGCCACAGAAACTCAAGGTCGCGTACACACCTCGGCAGCTACCGTAGCCTGCCTGCCCCAAGCCGAAGCCTTCGAGGTAGAGATCAATGAGGGTGAAATCAAGTGGGATACCTTCCGCTCATCGGGTGCAGGAGGACAGAACGTGAACAAGGTGGAATCCGGTGTGCGTCTCCGTTACAACTGGAAGAACCCCAACACGGGCGAAGTGGAGGAGATTCTCATCGAGTGTACCGAAACTCGCGACCAACCGAAGAACAAGGAACGCGCATTGGCCCGCTTGCGCACCTTCATCTACGACAAGGAGCATCAGAAATATATTGACGACATCGCCTCAAAGCGCAAGACCATGGTGTCAACCGGTGACCGCTCGGCAAAGATCCGCACCTACAACTATCCTCAGGGACGCATCACCGACCACCGCATCAACTACACCATCTATAATCTTGCAGCCTTCATGAATGGTGACATTCAAGACTGCATTGATCAGCTCATGGTAGCCGAGAATGCAGAACGACTCAAGGAGAGCGAGCTGTAAAGGGGCCTCCCCCGTCCCCTCCCAAGGAGGGGTGACTGAGATTACAGAAACAAATAACAAATAGTATAAACACATTAAAAGCATGCCACTCCTGCCTCTCAAAGGACTTGGAATCCCCCTCTTCGGGAGGGGTTAGGGGAGGCTTCCATTGATTATGAACAAACAACAACTTATCCAGAACATCAAGGAACGCAAGTCGTTCCTCTGCGTAGGTCTCGACACTGACACTAAGAAGATTCCCGCCCACCTCTTGAACGAGGATGATCCCATCTTTGCCTTCAACAAGGCTATCATCGATGCTACTGCAGACTACTGCATAGCCTATAAGCCCAACCTGGCCTTCTACGAGTGCGACGGTCTCAAGGGCTACGAGGCTTATGAGAAGACCATTGCATACCTCAAGGAGAACTATCCCAACCACTTCATCATTGCTGATGCTAAGCGTGGCGACATCGGCAACACCTCTTCCATGTATGCCCGTTCATTCTTCGAAGAGCAGGATGTGCATGCCCTCACCGTAGCCCCTTACATGGGTGAAGATAGTGTAAAGCCCTTCCTCGCATACGAAGGCAAATGGGTGATATTGCTTGCACTCACCTCAAACAAGGGTTCGCTCGATTTCCAGCTCATGGAGGACAAGGAGACAGGTGAGCGCCTCTTCGAGAAGGTGCTTCGCCGTTCACAGGAGTGGGGCAACGATGAGAACATGATGTATGTAGTTGGTGCTACACGCGGTCAGCTCTTCGAGGATATCCGTAAGATTGTACCCAACCACTTCCTTCTTGTACCTGGTGTAGGTGCACAGGGAGGTTCGCTCAGCGATGTATGCCAGTATGGTATCACCAAGGAGTGCGGACTCATCGTAAACTCAAGCCGCGCCATTATCTATGCCGACAACACCGAAAACTTTGCCAACGTAGCACGTGAGGAGGCTCGCAAGGTACAGGAAGAGATGGCTGCCGAGCTGGTGAAATATGGCATTCTCTAAGATGCAGGCAAGTAAGATTATCAACGACCCGGTATTCGGGTTTATCAACATACCCAAGGGGCTGATCATGGAGGTGGTAACACACCCCATGGTACAGCGCCTTCATCGTATCAAGCAATTGGGGTTGTCATCCATGGTATATCCAGGTGCACAACACACCCGATTCCAACACTCTTTGGGTGCCTTCTTCTTAATGACCGAGGCCATACATACCCTACGCAATAAGGGCGTGGAAATCACCGATCACGAGGCCGAATCGGTAAAGATTGCCATTCTTCTGCACGACGTGGGTCATGGCCCCTTCTCACATGTACTTGAAAGCACCATTGCACCCGGTGTACATCACGAAGAGATATCGCTTCTTCTGATGAAGAAAATGAACCGCGAACTGGGAGGTCGGCTCGACCTTGCCATACGCATCTATAAGGATGAGTATGAAAAGCGCTTCCTGCACCAACTGGTAAGTAGCCAACTTGACATGGATCGCCTCGACTACCTACGTCGCGACAGTTTCTATACAGGTGTCACGGAAGGAAACATCGGTTCGGCACGCATCATCAAGATGCTCGATGTCAAGGACGACCACCTCGTAGTGGAATCGAAGGGCATATACTCCATCGAGAACTTCCTCACTGCACGCCGCCTCATGTATTGGCAAGTATACCTGCACAAGACATCGGTAGCCTGCGAAAAAATGATCAACAACACATTGCTACGTGCCAAGGAACTTGCCCACCAAGGCGTTGAGTTGTTCGTCACACCAGCCTTGCGCTATTTCCTTTATGGCGACATCACACGAGAGATGTTCTTCAACGACGAGCAGTGCCTTGAAACATTCACCCAACTTGACGATAACGACATCTGGTGTGCTCTAAAAACATGGGCTAACCACGAGGACAAGGTATTGGCAACACTCAGTAGCGGATTGGTAAACCGCCGTTTGTTTAAGGTAGAGATTGATAGCAAACCCTTCAGCGATGAGTATAAAGACGGCATCGTCACACGCATTGCCGATAGCCTGCACATCGACAAGAATGATTGCTCATACTTGCTTTGTGCCGCCATACACGAGAAAGACATGTATACTGCCGCTGATGACCAGATTGAAATTCTCTACAACGATGGCACCACACGCGACATCGCTGAAGCATCGGACATGTTTGACCTCACACTTTTGCAGAAAAAAGTTAAAAAACATTATATCTGCTACCATAGAGTATAGTATTAGGCCCCTCCCCTCGCACAAAATTGAGATATTATGATTAAAGATTTGAAAATCCCAAAATAATATCTATCTTTGCGAGGTTATAGATAGACATACTATACATATTTAAATAGAATGGAATTTACAGCGAAGCAGATAGCAGCATACGTAGGAGGCGAAATCATAGGCGATGAAAATGTCACCGTTTGCACCTTTGCAAAGATTGAAGAGGGTGTAAAGGGGGCATTATCGTTTCTTGCCAATCCGAAATATGCATCCTATATATACGACACCCAATCGAGCATCGTACTGGTAAACAACGATTTCGTACCGGAACGTCCCATCCAGGCCACACTCATCAAAACAGCCAATGCCTACGAGAGTTTGGCTAAGTTGATGACATTATACGAATCGGTCAAACCCAAGAAGACGGGTATCAGTCCGATGGCCTCTGTAGCCGCATCAGCCACAATTGGCGAGAACGTATACATCGGTCCGTTCGTATCGATTGGAGAAAAAGCCATTATCGGTAACAACACCGTCATCGAGGCCAACACCTCGGTAGGCGACAATGCCACAGTGGGCAGCGACTGCATATTGTATAACCATGTCACCATCTACCACGATTGTAAGGTGGGAAACCGTTGCATCCTGCATGCCGGCAGTGTAGTTGGAGCCGACGGATTCGGTTTTGCTCCTGGAGCCAATGGTTACGAAAAGATACCTCAAATAGGCATCGCCATCCTTGAAGACGATGTAGAGATTGGAGCAAACACATGCATTGACCGCGCCACCATGGGTGCTACCATCATCAAGCGTGGTGTCAAGCTCGACAACATGGTACAGATTGCCCATAACGTAATCGTAGATGAGCATACCGTAATGGCCGCACAATGCGGAGTAGCAGGATCTACTAAGATTGGCAGTTGGTGCATGGTGGGCGGACAGGCCGGTATCAGCGGACACATCAAGATTGGCAATCAAGTAAAGGTAGGCGGACATTCTGGCGTTACCAACAGCGTGCAGGATGGAAAGGCCGTGATGGGTTATCCGTCATTCGAGCACACACAGTTTGCCCGCGCAACGGTTATCTTCAAGAAACTACCCGAAATGTATCGCGAGATGGATGCTCTGAAGAAAGAAATTGAATCACTGAAACAACAACTTGCCACTGGCAAGGCCTAACAGCATATGGCAAAACAACGTACGATAAAAGAAAGCTTTTCGTTGTCAGGTAAGGGACTTCACACCGGATTGAACCTCACGGTAGAGTTCTGTCCTGCACCGGAAAACTATGGATACAAGATACAGCGTGTCGACGTAGAAGGCATGCCCATCATCGAAGCATTGGCCGAGAACGTAACCGAGACACAACGTGGCACCGTACTCTCCAATGGCACCGAGCGCGTCAGCACGGTAGAGCATGGACTCTCTGCGCTTTATGCATTGGGAATCGACAATTGCCACATCAAGGTTAACGGTCCGGAGTTCCCCATCCTCGAGGGCAGCGCCAAGCTCTACATCGAGAACATTGAGCGTGTCGGCATCGTAGAGCAGGAGGCCGAGAAAGACTATATTATAATCACCGCACCGGTAGAATACATCGACGAGAAAAGTGGTTCGACCCTCAAAATTGTTCCTGCTGATGAATTCGCCGTTAGCGTCATCGTTTCGTTCGATTCAAGCAGCATCAGCAACCAGCATGCCGAACTGCTCCATATGGAGGACTTCTCCACAGAGATTGCACCCTGCCGCACCTTCGTATTCGTGCGCGACATCGAGCCATTGCTCGCTGCAGGTCTGATCAAGGGAGGCGACCTCGACAACTCCATCGTACTCTACGAGCGTGAAATGCCGCAGGACCGCTACGACCGTTTGGCCGATGCGATGAACATCCCTCGCATGGATGCAACCAAACTGGGATATATCAACCATCGTCCCTTGGTATGGGATAATGAGCCTGCACGTCATAAGTTGCTCGATGTTATCGGCGACATGTCGCTCGTAGGCAAACCCATCAAGGGACATATCGAAGCATATCGTCCTGGCCATCGAGTAAACAATCAGTTTGCACGACTACTGCGAAAGTTGACAGAATGAGTATGAGCAGAGCCTACAGGATGGCTCATCCCATACCTCCAATTCATAACTCCTAATAAATAAAACGCATGAGCAAAATCAGTCCATTAGCATATATCCACCC
The DNA here is from genome assembly GCA_045660385.1 of Bacteroidaceae bacterium. Taxonomy (GTDB): domain Bacteria; phylum Bacteroidota; class Bacteroidia; order Bacteroidales; family Bacteroidaceae; genus UBA1189. The sequence goes on from JAZRDT010000135.1 coordinate 25,730, forward strand.
CGAAGCCATCATTGGCGAAAATGTAGAGATTGGCCCTTTCGTATACATTGACCGCAACGTAGTGATAGGCGACAACAACGTCATCATGCCCAATGCCAATATCCTCTATGGTTCGCGCATTGGAAATGGAAACACCATATTCCCCGGTGCTGTCATCGGTGCCATACCGCAAGACCTCAAGTTCCGCGGCGAGGAGACCACGGCTGAGATTGGCGACAACAATACCATCCGTGAAAATGTCACCATCAATCGAGGCACAGCTGCCAAGGGAAGAACCATCGTTGGCAGTAACAATCTGCTCATGGAGGGTGTACACGTGGCACACGATACCATCGTAGGCAACGGATGCATCATTGGCAACCAAACCAAATTGGCCGGTGAAGTAATTGTTGACGACTTTGCCATCATCAGTTCCACCGTGCTCATCCACCAGTTCTGCCGCATAGGAAGCTATGTTATGGTACAGGGTGGTTGCAAGAGCAGTAAGGAGATACCTCCCTACATCATAGCAGCTCGTGAGCCCATTTCATATTGCGGCATCAACCTTGTAGGTTTGCGCCGCCGCGGCTTCACACGCGAGCAGATTGATACCATCCACCAAGCCTACCGCTACATCTATCAAAGCGGGCTCAACACCACAATGGCTATTGAGCGCATCAAGGAAGAAATGGAGATGACACCTGAAGTAGAATACATCATTTCATTCGTTGAAGGCGCCAAACGTGGCATCATCAAATACGAAGAATAACAACATATAATTAAGAATTAAGAAATCAGAATTAAAATCATAAATCATGGTTTACCGTTTTACTATCATTTCTGACGAAGTTGACAACTTCCGCAGAGAAATCCAAATCGATTCAGAGGCTACATTCCTCGATTTCCATCGTGCAATTCTGCAGTCAGTGGGCTATGCCGACGACCAGATGACCTCATTCTTCGTATGTGACGAAAATTGGGAGAAGGAGACAGAAGTAACCCTCGAAGACATGGGCACCAGCTCTGACGAAGATAGCTGGATCATGGAAGAGACTCCACTGAACGAACTCCTCGAAGAGGAAAAGCAGCACCTGCTCTACATCTTCGATCCCTTGGCCGACCGTGCCTTCTTCATTGAACTCTCAGAAATGATTACCGGCAAGCATCTTGACGAACCCGTCTGCACCAAGCAGAAGGGCGATGCACCGCAGCATGTACTCGATTTCGACCAGCTCATGGCAGCACAGGTCAGCACCACTGCCTATGACGACACCTTCAGCGATGATGAAGGCTTCGACCTCGACGAACTCGACCCCGATGGTTTTGAGATGGGCACTGCAGCCGACTTTGACGACAGCATGCTTTACTAAATCAGTTGAGCGTTTAGCGTTTCATTGCCAACAATGGAAATCTCTACAGTTGAATGCTACATGAAGCCCTAAACGCTCAGCTCCCAACAAGATAGATGAAGACCCTCGTTGTTCTCCTTGGCCCTACCGGTGTGGGAAAAACCGCGCTAAGCTTCGCCTTAGCCGAGCGGTTGGGCTCCCCTATCCTATCGGCCGACTCGCGCCAGCTATATCGCGAGATACCTATTGGTACGGCGGCACCCACCAAGGAAGAGCAACAACGTGTCAAGCACTACTTCATCGGCACTCACCAACTCACCGATTACTACAGTGCAGCGCAATACGAGATTGATGTACTGAAACTGACCGAAGAGTTATTCCGCACTCACGACACCCTGTTGCTCACAGGAGGCAGCATGATGTATATCGATGCCGTATGTAAGGGTATCGACGATATTCCCACCGTGGACGACATCACCCGACGTACCCTGCTCGACCGCTACGAACAAGAGGGATTGGAGCCGTTGGTCAACGAGCTGCGATTGCTCGACCCCGAATACTACCGTATCGTAGACCTCAAGAATCCCAAACGCGTCATCCATGCACTGGAGATCTGCTACATGACGGGGCGTACCTACACCTCCTTTCGCACGCAAACGGCCAAAGAGCGCCCCTTCCGTATCATCAAGATAGGTCTGCGCCGCGAACGCGAAGAGCTCTACGACCGCATCAACCGTCGGGTCGATCAGATGATTGCCGACGGCCTCATCGACGAGGCTCGCCGTGTATATCCATACCGCCATCTCAACTCACTCAACACCGTAGGATACAAGGAACTGTTTGCTCACTTTGATGGCAGCTGCACATTGGAGTTTGCCATCGAAAAGATAAAGCAGAACAGCCGCATCTACTCACGCAAGCAGATGACCTGGTTCCGCCGCGACGAAAGCATCCAATGGTTTCACCCCGATGACGAGGAAAGCATAATCAACTATGTCTTGGCAAACAAATAAAGCAGAATACAACTAATTTTGTCACAACAAAATCACAAGCACCAACCACATGGCAATTAAGAACAATGTAATGATAGTACGCCAAAAGCTGCTTACACGATTCGTAAGCCTTTGGAATGAGGGTCGATTGGAAGAAAACATTGACCGCGTGCCCATTGAGTTTGCCCCCCGCAACTCACAGGCAAGTGGCCGTTGCTGCATACACAAGAAACGTGCCGTACTGAAATACAAGTCACTACCGCTATTGGGCTACGACATGACCGATGAAACCGACGAACTGATGCCACTGGCCGACTACGCCAAGATGGCACTCGGCCGCACAGACCTGAAAGATAACATCATGTGCGTTATCGACGAGGCCTGCTCATCGTGCGTACGCACCAACTACGCCATCACCAACCTCTGCCGTGGATGCGAAGCCCGTTCGTGCGAACACTCATGTCCGAAAAATGCCATCGAGTTTGACCCCGACACCTCGCAGGGCCGCATCAACCATAAGGTATGCATCAGTTGTGGCAAGTGCTACGCAGCCTGCCCCTACCACGCCATCGTTTACATCCCTGTTCCTTGCGAGGAGGCCTGCCCCGTAGGCGCCATCTCCAAGGACGAATATGGCGTTGAGCACATTGACGAGTCCAAGTGCATCTACTGCGGTAAGTGCATGAACGCTTGTCCCTTCGGAGCCATCTTCGAGATTTCACAGGTGTTCGACGTATTGCAAGCCATCCGCCGAGGCGAAGAGGTGGTAGCCATGGTAGCCCCCTCCATCCTCTCACAATACAACGCCCCCACCGAGCAGGTATACGGCGCCATCAAGGCCATCGGCTTCAAGGATGTCATCGAGGTGGCACGTGGCGCCGAGGTGACTACCGAGCGCGAAGCACACGAGTTTGCCGAGAAGCTTGCCGAGGGTCAGCCCTTCATGACCACTTCATGCTGCCCCTCCTACATGGAGATGGCACGCAAGCATGCCCCCGACCTGCAGAAGTATATCTCATCCACCTACTCACCCATGGTGTACACCGCCGACATCGCTCGCGAGAAGTACCCCAATGCAAAGTTCGTCTTCGTAGGCCCCTGTATCGCCAAGCGTAAGGAGGCACGCCGCGACGACCTGCAGGGTAAGGTCCACTTCGTCCTCACCTTCGAGGAGATACATGCCATGCTTAAGGGTATGAACATCGAGCTGGGCAATGAGCACATCCATGCCGTCGACTGCACCTCATGCCGCGCTGCCCACGGCTTTGCCGAGAATGGCGGTGTCACAGGAGCCGTGAAGCAGTTTGTGGGCGACTCGCTCGACTTCACCTCACTGCAGATAGCCGGCCTCAACAAGAAGAGCGTAGCCCTGCTCAAGGCCTATGGCAAGACCGGCAAGGCCCCCGCACAGTTCATCGAGGTCATGGCCTGCGAGGGCGGCTGCATCTCAGGTCCCAGCGTACACACCGCCTATGGCGATGGCAAGAAGACCTTTGATGCCGAGCTGAAGAAACGATAGTTTTGGGGACAACAGACAACGGTCGACAGACAACAGATGTTGCCATTCGGACGGTGACCGTAGACTGTTGACCGTTGTCCGTTGACCATAAACATTGAATATCATGAAGGAACTGATTGAGCAGTTGGCATCACACCACACCCTCGATGCTTCATCGATGGAAAGGCTGCTTGTACAAGCGGCTCACGATACCGACACACTCAATCATCTGCGCCATACAGCCGTCCGAATTGCCCAAGAGCAGTTCGGACGCGGCATATACATACGTGGCCTCATCGAGCTCTCCAGCTACTGCCATTGCAACTGCCTCTACTGCGGACTTCGCCGTAGCAACCATCGCGCCCAGCGCTACCGCCTCACCCAAGAAGAGGTGCTTGCATGCTCCGACGAGGGCAACCGCCTAGGCTCCCGCACCTTCGTGCTACAGGCAGGCGAAGACGCCACACACACCGATGAGTGGCTCACTGCACTCGTCAGCGAGATACACCGTCGCTACCCCGAGGCAGCCATCACCCTCTCACTGGGCGAACGCAGCGAAGCCTCATACCTCAAACTGAAAGAGGCAGGTGCCCACCGCTACCTCCTGCGTCACGAAGCAGCCAACGAAGCCCTCTACACCTCGCTACACCCCCATGGCCGTGGAGTCAGCCATCGCCTCAAGTGCGCCCAGTCGCTGCATCGCCTAGGATACCAACTCGGCTTGGGCATGATGGTAGGCGTCAAGGGACAAACCATACAGCACCTCGTAGAAGACCTCAAACTGATAGAGCACATGCGCCCCGAGATGGTAGGCATAGGCCCCTTCATCCCCCATGCCGACACCCCCCTGGGCGACGAACCAGCAGGCACGCTCAACCTCACCCTCGCCACCCTTGCCATCGCCCGCCTGCTACTGCCCAGCGCCCTCATCCCCTCCACCACTGCTCTAGCCACCCTCCATCCCCAAGGACGTATCGAGGGCATACTCTCAGGTGCCAACGTAGTGATGCCCAACCTCTCGCCCTCCGACGTGCGCACCAAGTACGCCATCTACAATGGCAAAGCCTCGTGGGGTGCCGAAGCCGCCGAAGGACTCGCCACGCTGGAGGCAGAGCTCCACAGCATCGGCTACCACATAGACTACACTAGAGGAGATTACAAGAAATAGTAAGCGCGAATTATTCGTACATCCCCATACATCCCCCAAAATTACAGTCACCATCCATCACTCCTTCGCGGGAGAGTTATTTGTCATAGGCTCCAACATAAAAAAAAGAGACGCATGAGGCATACGACAATGTACCCTCATGCGCTTTTTTATGGTAAAAAGTGCGGCTTGTCACTCTCCGTCATCGCTCTCCTTCATGGCCTCCTCCAAACTGATGCCTAAGGCTCGGGCTACGCCTTCGCCATAGCGAGGGTCGGCACGGTAGCAGTTGCGCACGTGGCGCTGCTTGATGAAGAGCTCGGCATCGCCCATGGCACAGGCCGTATTGGCAAAGAGGAGTTCCTGCTCATCGGGGGGCATGAGACGGAAGAGATTGCCGGGCTGGGTGTAATAGTCGTCATCGTAATCCCACTCGTTGTAGTTGTAGGCATCGCCATGGATGGGAAGCGGAGGCTCTTTGGTGTGGGGCGACTCCTTCCATTCGCCCCAGCTGTTGGGTTCGTAGCCTTTGGTGGAGCCGTAGTTGCCATCGACACGCATGGCACCGTCGCGATGGTAGGCGTGGAAGGGGCAGCGCGGACGGTTTACGGGTATCTGCTCCAGGTTCACTCCCAGGCGGTAGCGCTGAGCGTCGCCATAGGAGAAGAGTCGGCCCTGCAGCATCTTGTCGGGCGAGAAGCCTATGCCCTCGACCACGTTGATGGGGTTGAAGGCGGCCTGCTCCACCTCGGCAAAGTAGTTCTCGGGGTTGCGGTTGAGCTCCAGGATACCCACATCGTGCAAGGGGAAGTCGCCGTGGGGCCACACCTTGGTGAGGTCGAAGGGATTGATGTAGTAGTTCATGGCCTGCTCCTCGGTCATGAGCTGCACCTGGAAGAGCCAGCGGGGATAGTCGCCACGCTCGATGCTCTCGTAGAGGTCGCGCTGGTGCGACTCGCGGTCCTTGGCAATGATGGCTTCGGCCTCCTCGTCGGTGAGGTTCTTGATGCCTTGAAGGGTGCGCAGGTGAAACTTCACCCAGGTGCGCTTATTATCCTTATTATAGAAGCTATAGGTGTGACTGCCGAAGCCATGCATGTGGCGGTATGAGAGGGGGATGCCGCGCGGACTCATGGTGATGGTGACCTGGTGCAAAGCCTCGGGAAGGAGGGTCCAGAAGTCCCAGTTGTTCGATGCGCTGCGCATACCTGTGCGTGGGTCGCGCTTGATGGCGTGGTTGAGGTCGGGGAACTTCAGCGGGTCGCGCAAGAAGAATACGGGGGTGTTGTTGCCCACGAGGTCCCAGTTGCCCTCTTCGGTGTAGAACTTCATGGCAAAGCCACGGATGTCGCGTTCGGCATCGGCGGCACCGCGCTCGCCCGCCACGGTGGAGAAGCGCACGAAACACTCGGTCTGCTTGCCCACCTGGCTGAAGATGGCGGCACGGGTATACTGCGTGATGTCGTGCGTCACGGTAAAGGTTCCGTAGGCTCCCGCTCCCTTGGCGTGCATGCGGCGTTCGGGAATTACCTCGCGGTCGAAGTGGGCGAGTTTCTCTATCAGCCAAGGGTCTTGTAGGAGGATGGGGCCACGCTGTCCGGCGGTCTGCGAGTTTTGGTTGTCGGCCACCGGGCGTCCGTTGGCCGTGGTCAATCGATTCTTTTCCATTGTTAAAGCTTTTGTTTTATTACCTGTTTTATATGAGCAGATGAGTTTACCTTTCATTAACAACCGAAGCGGAGGAATGTTTTGCGCTAATAACGTATATATATATCCAAACAACTTCAGAGCCATGCAATAAAAGAACCTACCTCATGCTTGCGCGAATCGAAGAAAACATGTACCTTTACCGATGAATAGGAATACAACGCTGAAAAGAGTGAAAGATGCAACACGATCGTGTACTGTATAACGTGAAGTCGGAAAAAGCCGAGGAGTTTATCCACGATGGGGAGATACGTGCCACATTGGAGTATGCCCGTGAGCATCGGGACGACAAGGCGCTGATGGAGGAGATTCTAGCCAAGGCTGAACAGGGCAAGGGAATCACACACCGCGAAGCGGCCCTGCTCATCGAAGTGCGCGACAAGGAGATAGAGGAGCGTATGTATGGCATTGCACGACGACTGAAGGAGCGCATCTATGGCAACCGCATCGTGATGTTTGCCCCGCTGTATCTCTCGAACCACTGCGTGAATGGGTGCGTATATTGCCCCTACCATGCAAAGAACAGGCATATTCCCCGACGCCGACTGACACAGGAGGAGATACGCCGCGAGGTGATTGCCCTGCAGGACATGGGACACAAGCGGTTGGCCCTGGAGACGGGCGAGCACCCGAAGATGAGTCCGATAGAATATGTATTGGAATCCATCAAGACCATCTACTCGATACGCCATAAGAATGGGGCGATACGCCGCGTAAACGTGAACATTGCGGCCACTACGGTGGAGAACTACCGACGACTGAAGGATGCGGGCATTGGCACCTATATCCTCTTCGAGGAGACCTATGACCGCGCTGCCTATGAGCGACTGCACCCTACGGGGCCCAAGAGCGACTGGGCATACCACACCGAGGCGATGGACCGCGCCATGCTGGGTGGCATCGATGATGTGGGTATCGGGGCGCTGTTTGGATTGTCGAACTACCGCTACGATGTGGTGGGACTGCTCATGCATGCCGAGCACCTGGAGGCTCGCTTTGGGGTGGGTCCGCACACGATCAGTGTGCCACGCATACGCCCCGCCGACGACATCGACCCGGAAGACTTCCCCGATGCGGTGACCGACGAGGTGTTCCGACGTATCGTGGCCGTGTTGCGTTTGGCCGTACCCTATACGGGCATGATCGTGTCGACACGCGAATCGAAGCGTTCGCGCGAGTTGGTGCTCGATGTGGGAGTGTCGCAGCTCAGTGGTGGATCGAAAACCAGCGTGGGCGGCTATGCCGAGGGTACGGAAGAGGTGGAGGAGTCGGCACAGTTTGACATCTCGGACAACCGCACCTTGGACGAGATCGTGGGTTGGCTCCTGGAATTGGGCTATGTCCCGAGCTTCTGCACGGCATGTTACCGCGAGGGACGTACGGGCGACCGCTTCATGGCACTTTCCAAGAACGGGCAGATAGGCAACTGCTGCGCACCCAATGCCCTGATGACCCTGGCCGAATACCTCGAAGACTATGCTTCGCCCGAGGTGAAGGAGGCTGGCAAACAGATGATAGAGCGCTTGGCAAGAGAGATTCCTTCCGACAAAATCAGAGAGATCACTCACCGCCGTCTGCAAGAAATAGTGGAGGGCAAGAGGGATTTCAGATTCTGAAGAGCCAACTCTAAACACTAAACAACGAAGACGAAAACGAAGACGAAGACTGCCTCCGGAATGGGACTGCAGACCGTAGACTGTTGACCGTTGACCTTTGACGAAGACGAAGACGAAGACGAAAACTACCACTGGAATGGGACCGTTGACTGTAGACTGTTGACCGTTGACCTTTGACGAAAACGAAAACGAAGACTACCGCTGGAATGGGACCGTAGACTGTAGACTGTTGACCGTTGACCTTTGACGAAGACTGCCATCCGGCTCACTAAACACTAAACGCCAAACAAAAATGGAACGCACACATATCGCCATACTCGGCCGTTGCAATGCTGGTAAGTCGACCCTTGTGAATCGCATCGCGGGACAAGATGTAGCTATCGTGTCAGACACCCGTGGCACGACGACCGACCCTGTGCAGAAGGCCATGGAAATCAACGGACTCGGAGCTGTCATCATCATCGACACTCCGGGAATTGACGACGACACGCTGCTCGGCAACGAACGCGTGGCACGCATCGGCAAGGTGCTGGACAAGACGGACATCGCCGTTGTGTTGCTGACATCCGGGGAGTGCGACGCTGAGATACGTATGATAGAGGAGTGTCGCGTGAGAGAGATTCCCGTGATAGCGGCATTGGCACACATCGACCGCATCGCCGACTACCCCACCCTACAGGCCACACTGAGCGAGCGACTGGGCCGCGAGGTCATTGCCATCAGCGCACTCACGGGCGAAGGCATAGAACAGCTTATTGAGCAGATGGTAGCGCTGCGTCGCACCGAAGAGCGACTCATCACCGAGGGATTCTGCCAAGCGGGCGACACAGTGCTTCTCGTAATGCCGCAGGACAAATCGGCTCCCAAGGGACGACTCATACAACCGCAGGTACAGACGCTGCGCGAGCTCTTGGATCGTGGATGTACTCCCATCTGCTGCACACCCGACCGTATGCCCCAAGCATTGGCCGCATTGGCTACACCGCCGCAACTCATCATCACCGACTCGCAGGCCTTTGGCGAGGTATACAAGTGGAAACCTGAGGCATCGGTACTGACTTCATTCTCTATCCTCTTCGCTCGCTACAAGGGCGACATCAACCTCTTCACAGAGGGAGCCAAAGCATTGGAGAAGATTACGGCCTCATCGCGCATACTCATTGCCGAAGCCTGCACCCATACGCCACAGAACGAGGACATAGGGCGCGTGAAGCTACCACGACTGCTGCGTAAGCGCTTCGGCGAGACACTGCAGATCGACATCGTCAGCGGTAGTGACTATCCCGCAGACCTCACCTCCTACGACCTGGTCATCCACTGCGGTGCCTGCATGTTTAACCGCAAGCATGTGCTCAGCCGCATCGAACGTGTCCGGCAACAACAAGTCCCCATCACCAACTATGGGGTCATACTAGCCGCACTGACGGGCATACTGGAGCATGTAGCGGTTAATCCTGCTTTTCCTCCTCCTTGCTCGGCATAGATTAAGCAAGCTTAACTCTGCTCTCGCTTCGTTCGTCAGTTGGCTATTGGCTATTGGCCATTAGCTCAAAGCTGAAGCTCTTAGCTAAAATAACGGCGGATAGTGAACACTACCCGCCGTCTTGATTATCCGATGACGATGCTTATCGTCTTACGTTCCACATATTAGAGGCACTGTTGGCACCTACGAGCACGTCGATGTTGGCACCCTCCTTCTTCTCTATCACCTCCCAAGCCTTGAGTTGGATAAATTGGTCGGCACTCAAGCCCATCTCCACCTGATAAGCCTTGTCGGCAATAGCACGCTGACGCTCGGCAGCCTCCTTGGCCTTGAGCATCTCGTAGCGACTCTCCTCGGTACGCTTGGCCTGTGTAGCTGCGGCTGTATTGTCCATCTCGGCCTTCTGTTTCTCGTTGGGGATAGCACGTCCTACGACAACATTGACCACATCGATGGGGAGTTCGCCGCTCTTGACCGAAAGCTCATCGATATAGCGCTCCATATCATTCTTTACCGCGAAGTTGATAGAGTCGAGCACCTCACGATTACTCATCAGGTCGAACGGACCGAACTTGGAGATATAGTTGCGTACGGTATTGCGATACACCTCCTGTATGACGTTTACATACCAGTCTTTACCGTAGTTCTTGATGAGCACGGGCGACTTATTGTCCTCCACTTGCAACTGAATCTGCGTATTGAAGTCGAGCAAGGTGTTATCGTTCGAAGCCGCATCGTCCAACTTCTCATCGAACTTCTGAGGCAACATCGACACAATGACGTAGCTTGTAGAGAACCACTCGTACTGACGGCCAGTCTCCACAGGCTTCTCATCGATACCGCCATGACCAAAGATATAGGGTTTATGGATGAGCACCGCCTCTTCACCGGCACCGGGTGCTACGTTGATACATGAATTCATGCCCACCATAAGGCATAGGCTCAGCGCTGAAAGCATTGTTTTTTTCTTCATCATTCTGTTCTTTTATTTGTGTTACATGTTATTCGCTTTTACTAATGCAAATATAGGGATACTTTTCATATCGTCCAATACTTGACGTTCAAAATACATTAGTCTCTATACATCTTCCACACAATCCACACCGCCACCACGATATAAGCGGCTGCACCGATGATGCCTGTAGGCACAGGGCCAATGAAGCGGTCGTAAGCCATAGGGTCGGCAAGGAAGATGACGCCGATAGAGGCTGTACCATTCATCATGCCATGGGCAAACACGGCAGGCCAGCAACTCTTGGTCTTCAGGGTGATATAGGAGAATAGCGTTCCTAACACGATACATAGCAGGCACATGGCGATGATGCCCCACCACGGATAGC
>JAZRDT010000136.1:0-28950 GCA_045660385.1 Bacteroidaceae bacterium
GCAAAGTGGCGGATGCCAAACTCGGCGCAGTTGGCAGCAAGTGTCTCCACCTGCTTGCGGCCTATGGGGTCGTCGATACGCTCCTGCTGGTCGCTCGGAGTGTTATGGTCGGGCATGGCCACCACATGATCAGGGCGGAACACGCGGATGTTCTTGTCTCTCAGTGTGTCGAACGCCTGCGGTGTGGTCACCTCGTGACAGTAGAGGCGGTCGATATAAAGCTGTGTGGGACCATCAGGAACGCACTGCACGATGTGGGCGTCCCAGATCTTGTCAAAGAGACAGACCCCCTCTGCCCTTTGGGCATCTCCCCCTCTATGGGGAGAACCATCCGGATTATTTGTATTCATATTCATAGTTGTTTTATATTGATTCTTTTATTTTTCGTATCACTTCTTGAGTTTTATAGATAACCTCTTCGTTCGTAAATCGCAGCACACGGAAGCCAAAGCGTTCAAGCTCTTCATTCCTATATATATCATACTCCGTCTGACTGTCTGTAAAATGATAAGCTCCATCAACTTCGATTATCAGCATCTTCTCCAAGCATACAAAATCTGCAATAAAGTCGTAGATGATATGCTGACGCTTAAATTTTACTCCAAGCTCACTACTACGCAACTGTTGCCACAGACACTTCTCCGCATCAGTCTGATTATTCCTGTTCTCACGAGCAAATGCCTTGAGCAACTCGTATCTATCAGGACTTGCCGTTTGAAAGTCGCGTAGCATATTCTAAAGAAGACACCCCGAAGGGCTCCCCATAGAGGGGGAGCTGTCCGAAGGACTGAGGGGGTCTGTAGGTCTGAGGGGTGGGTCCCCTTACTTAAACTTATTTATACAGTCAATATATGCCTCCACGCTGGCTGCTATGATGTCGGTGTTGGCACCGAAGCCGTAGTAGAGCTGGTTGTTGTACTCTACCTGCATGTGTACTTTGCCCACATCGTCAGAACCCTTGCTGATGGCCTGGATGGTGAACTCCTTGAGGGTCATGTTGCGCTTGATGATCTGCTTCAAGGCGCTGATGGCCGCATCTACAGGACCATTACCAGTGGCTGCAGCTTCGAACGACTCGCCTGCAACCTTCAAACCGAGGCTGGCTACAGAGCGTACGCCCACACCGCTGGTCACCTGCAGGTAATCGAGTTTGATGTGGTGATTGTCGCTACGGTCGGCACCGGCGAGCATGAGTATATCGTCGTCGTTGATCTCCTTCTTCTTATCAGCCAGCTTGAGGAACTCCTCGTATACCTTGTCGAGTTTCTCCTGCTCCAGCTCTACGCCGAGCACTGAGAGACGGTGCTTCAAGGCGGCACGACCGCTACGGGCAGTGAGCACGATGGCATTGTCATCGATACCGACCTCCTTGGGATCCATGATTTCGTAGGTCGACACATTCTTCAGTACACCATCCTGGTGGATACCGCTCGAGTGGGCAAAGGCGTTGCGGCCCACAATGGCCTTGTTGGGCTGCACAGGCATATTCATCAAAGAACTCACCATGCGGCTGGTGGGGTATATCTTCTGTGTGTTGATGTTGGTGTGGATACCCAAGTCGGGGTGGGTCTTGAAGATCATGGCTACCTCTTCGAGTGAGGTATTGCCGGCACGTTCGCCGATACCGTTGATGGTTACCTCTACCTGACGTGCACCGTTGAGTACACCGGCTACGGTGTTGGCTGTGGCCATACCGAGGTCGTTGTGGCAGTGGGTGGAGAGGATGGCACGTCCGGCCGCGAAAGCATCGACATGCTCGTATAGATATTTGATTTTCTCGCCATACTCGTAGGGAGTGCGGAAACCGGTGGTGTCGGGGATGTTGCACACCGTAGCACCTGCCTTGCACACGGCTTCGATGACGCGTGCGAGGTACTCATTGTCGGTGCGGCCTGCATCCTCGGCGTAGAACTCGACATCCTCGACGTAGCGCTTGGCATACTTTACAGCGGCTACGGCACGCTCGATAATCTCCTCGGGGGTGCTGTTGAACTTATACTTGATGTGTGAGGGGCTGGTGCCGATACCTGTGTGTATACGGCCTCGCTTGGCATATTTCAGCGCCTCGGCGGCTACATCGATATCCTTCTGTACGGCTCGGGTGAGCGCGCAGATGGTGGGCCATGTTACGGCCTTGGAGATTTCAATAACTGAGTTGAAATCGCCTGGACTGCTCACGGGGAAGCCCGCTTCGATGACGTCGACGCCCAATGCCTCCAATTGCTTGGCTACTTGGATCTTCTCTACGGTATTGAGCTGACAACCAGGCACTTGCTCGCCATCGCGCAGAGTCGTATCGAAGATGTATAGTCTGTTGTTATCCATTGTGTATATATGTTTGTTTTATCTTTTCACCTTTTTAACCTTGTAAGGGTGCAAAAATATAAACAAATCGCTTACTTACAAAATAAAAAGTAAGCAAATGACAGAAAAAGACTATACAAATGCAAATTTCTCTGAAACGATGGATGGGAATGGTTCCTATTCGTATGGGCCACGCAGATGCATGCGGCGACGCAGATAGGGGGTGTCGTAGCCTTTGGACTTTACGACGGGGAGCGGGAACTTGACACGACACACTAGGATCTCGGATCTGACTTCGACGAGCGCTTGCAGAAAAAGTTTTCGGTTCATAGTTATTGCTTGTATGGGGTATTGTTTGTTTGGGATGCCGCAAAAGTAGGGTGTTGCCAGCGACCATGTGAGGTGTTTGTATACAATAAGAGGGGCGCAAACAGTTTTTGTCAGTTTGCACCCCTATCTTTAAACCATTTTCACCCTATTTCCTTTTGACTCCGGTGTGTGTGAATAGGGAGGTGGGGACGGATTGCTGCTTCTGGCATGCCATGCGTGATGGAGTGGGATACTCTAACTTCTCGAACTCGGCAATGGCGGCACGGATATCGCCTAAGAGCATGTCGGCCATGTCGCGACTGAAGCCTTGGCGCACCACGATGCGCATCACTACGCTGTCCTCGATGTTCTTTGGCATGGTGTAGGCTGGTACCATCCAACCGCTTTGTTTCAATTTGTCCTGCAAATCGAAGAGGGTCCACTTGGCGTTCTTGGCATACTCCTCCTTCATGTACCAGATGAAGAGCGGATTCACGATGTCGGCGCTGTAGTTTTTGAAGGGGGCCATTTTGCCAATCTCGGTGTGCAGGTAGCGGGCGATATCCATTGAGTTTTGCTGCACTTGGCGATAACCTTCGAATCCAAGTCGGATGAACTGGTAGTACTGTCCCAATACCTGCGCGCCGGGGCGAGAGAAGTTGAGGCCCACCTGTGTGATGTCGGCACCGAGGTAGTTGACCGAGAACGACATCTTGCCGGGCAAGTACTTCTTGTCCTTCCAGATTACCCAGCCAAGTCCGGGATATACGAGTCCGTACTTATGGCCCGAGGTACTGATGGAGAGCACCCACTTGAGACGGAAGTCCCATCGCTTTTCGGGCTGCAGGAAGGGGAGGATGAAACCGCCCGAAGCAGCATCCACATGGATGGGGATGTCGTGACCTGTGCGGGCGTTGTATTCGTCGAGTGCGGCATCGAGGGCCTCTACATCATCGTTTAGTCCGGTCCATGTAACGCCCTGTATGGGTACCACACAAATGGTGTTCTCATCGCACAAGGCAATCACCTGCTTGGGGTCGAGGGTAATCTGCTCGAGGGTCAAGGGTATGGTGCGCATTTCGATTTGCCATAGGTCGGCAAACTTCTCCCACACCACCTGATAGCCTGTGGAGATGATGAAGTTGGGCTTGTCGGTGGACTTGCCTTGTGCCTCGCGACGCTCTTTCCAACGTAGCCATGCCGCCACACCGCCGAGCATGCAGGCTTCGGACGAACCGATAGCCAGTGCGCCTGTTTTCCACTGTGCCTTCTCGGGTGAGTTCCACAGGTTGGCCATGATATTGATGCACTTGGCGCACATCACTGCTACACGCGGGTATTCTGTTTCGTCAATGTAGTTGAGACTGATGGCCTCGTTCATCAACCGCGTGGCATAGGGATCCATATAGGTGGTGACAAAGGTCGCCAGGTTGAGACGGGGTTGCGTCTGTGCAAAGGTCTCATCTTTCACCATTTGGTAAGCAATGTCGGGGCGCGTGCCATGCTGCGGAATCTTGTCTGTGGGAGAAGGTTGCAGCATCTCCTTCGAACCGAATACGTCGGTACAGAAATCTGTTCGTTCCATATAGTTTTTTTTAGGGGTTAGTCCTATCACTAACAACACCTGAGGAGGATTGTTCTTGGCCCGTAGTGTAAAAACGAAAGTCTGTAGGTAACAAAAACGACCTTGCACTCAGTGCAAGGTCGTGTGGGTAGAATGTTGGTCAGATTTATTCGAATTCGGCCATAACTTGCTGTAGCTTCTCGCGTATACGATCGTTGCAGAGGTTACCTATACTACCTTCGTGGGTGTGGTGCACCTCGCGAGTGGGACTGTAGGTGTGGTTCTGTACCTGCATGCCCACTTGGCGGTAGGCCTCGCGGAAGGGGATGCCTGAGAGGGCGAGGCGATTGACGTCTTCTACGGTGAAGAGATAGTCGTACTTGGGGTCGTTGAGGATGTCGCGGTTGATACGGATGTGTTGCAACATCATATCGCACATGGTGAGGCACGACTTGATTTCCTCGATGGCGGGGAACATCACATCCTTGAGCAACTGGAAGTCGCGCTGATAACCTACAGGCAGGTTGGTGGTCATCAGGGCTACCTCACCGGCTACACTCTGCAAGCGATTGCACTTAGCACGCATAATCTCGAACACGTCGGGGTTCTTCTTGTGCGGCATGATGCTGCTGCCTGTGGTGTATTCGTCGGGGAAACTGATGAAACCGAAGTTCTGGTTGATGAAGAGACATACATCCATGGCAAAGCGGCCAAGGGTGGATGCTACGGCACCAATGGCATAGGCGGTGGCACGCTCGGTCTTGCCGCGGCTCATCTGTGCTGCCACTACATTGTAGTGCATGGTTTCGAATTGGAGCAGCTCGGTGGTCATGGTGCGGTTTAAGGGGAATGATGAACCGTAGCCTGCCGCCGAACCCAGAGGGTTCTGGTTTGCAATCCTATAGGCTGCTGCTACAAGGCGGAGGTCATCGACAAGGGTCTCGGCATAGGCGCCAAACCAGAGTCCGAATGATGAGGGCATCGCAATCTGCAAGTGGGTGTAACCGGGCATGAGTACCTCTTGGTACTCTTCGCTCAGTGCTTGCAGGCGATCGAAGAGGTGTACGGTCTCTTCGGCAATCTTCTTGATTTCGTCACGGAAATAGAGTTTGAGGTCTACCAATACTTGGTCGTTGCGCGAACGGCCCGAGTGAATCTTCTTGCCCATGTCGCCCAGGCGCTGGGTGAGTAGCAACTCTACTTGTGAATGTACGTCTTCGATGCCATCCTCGATGACAAACTTGCCATCCAGGATCTCGGTGCGTATCTCTTCCAATGCGGTGAGCAGGATGGGGAGTTCCTCCTTCTCGATCAGTCCGATACTCTCGAGCATGCGTATGTGGGCCATCGAACCCTCGACATCGTAGCGCGCAAGGCGTAGGTCAAGCTCGCGGTCCTGACCTACGGTGAAGTTCTCTATCATCTTATCGGGCTCAAAGCCCTTATCCCAAAGTTTCATTCTTTAACCTTATTATAATATAGGATTTATTTGTTGTTGTATTCGTTCAACTTTTCTTGAAGTTGTGTATAGGCCTTCTGAATCATGTCGTGTGTGCCGCTACCATCGCCGACGTAGCTTACAACCATGTCGGCGTAGTCGATTGCTTTCT
The DNA here is from genome assembly GCA_045660385.1 of Bacteroidaceae bacterium. GTDB lineage: Bacteria > Bacteroidota > Bacteroidia > Bacteroidales > Bacteroidaceae > UBA1189. The sequence continues at coordinate 5,788 of JAZRDT010000136.1, forward strand.
GCAAGTCGCTGCTACGACTCGGGTGGCGATACTTGGCGCGGGTGATGAGGGGAAGCAACTGGTTAAGGTCTTCCAACTCGGCCAGGTTGCCGGGACGCATGGTGTTGATAGCTGCATTCAAGTTGACAATTGATGTCTGGCATTGGATGAGCAGTTCCTCTGATAACTCGGCTTTTGCAGCTTGTTGTGCCTTAACGATGTGCATCAAGCTATCGGCAACGGTATACTCCTGCATGAGGCGTCCATAGCCGTGAGGTGCCCAGGGTGCATGGTCGGGTACCTTGACGGTGAGTGCGTGCCATGCCTCTTGCGCCTGCTTGCGCTCACCGACGATGACAAGCAACTCGGCCAACTCTCGGATGTCGGTACCAGCTGAGGCTTTGAGACTACCGGTGCGGGCTATACGGAGATAGTGGGTTTGGTTGTGGTCGAGGGCATAGTCGGGGATGAAGGTGCGCTCACCAACGGTGAGGGTGTAAAGGTTTCCGTGGGTGCCCGTCTCTGCAGTGGGACGGTTGGCTGTAATGTTGCCAAGGTCGCCGTCCAATGTGATAGTGGCGTCGCCCCAGTTGCTGATACCGGTGGTACCCATGGCCAAAGGACCATACATGAGGGTTCCGGCCCACATAGGAGCAAAAGGTGTATTGGTTTGGCCTGGAGCTGTGGCTGCCGTGGTCATGCGGTCGGGACCATAGTTGACGTGCTTGGTGAAGGGGAGGTGTACCTCTACTACATCACCCTTGCGCCACTTGCGTGAGGCGATCGTGACATAGCTGCAGGGGGCATATTCTGCTGCTACCTCCTCTCCGTTGAGGGTTACCTTAACGCCTTCGGTTGCCCAATAGGGAATACGTAGTTTCATGGCAAACTTGCCGCGGCCTTTCGTGATGCGGATGGTAGAGTGCTCGGCCGGCCAGGTGCACTCTTGCTCAAGGGTGATGCCTTGCTCGTCCCATTCGGCTACTGAAGGAAGGTAGAGACCTACCCAAATGCAATCCTTAGAGGTGAAGTAGGCTGCCTCCTGGTACTTGACGTGGTTCTCGGAACCGGTACCACCGCAGCAACTCTCTTGCGGAGTGCGGTTGCCCCAGGGCTTCGAAGCGTTGAGTCCTACGGCATAGTGATAGGTGGTGAGGTAGTGCTCGGGGTGGAGCGAACCTACAATCTGATTGTAGAGTACACGCTCGTAGTAGTCCATGTAACGGGCATCGTCGGGGTTGAAGCTGTTGAGGTCCTTGGTGAGCTTGGCCAGATTGTAGGCGCAGCAGGTCTCATTGAGGGTGGGGTTGGGCATCATCTCGCGGCGATGATTCATGGATACGTTGGTGTTCATGCTGAGCACCTGGGTATAGGGCTGACGGAACATCTCGCCATTACCTACACCACCGGTGGCGTAGCTATAACGACCTTGTATCATGGTCCAGAAGTTCTCAGCAATATTGTAGTAGTAGGCATTGCCGTTGCCGCGGTAGCTACGCAGTGCACTCACAATCTTGGGGATGTGCTGGTTGGCATGGCGGGTGCGGATGTCATCGATGTTACGTGATAGGGGGTCGTAGAAGGCGGGTGAGTCAAAGAAACTTGAAGCTTCGAGCAGGCGTGCCTTGTCTTCGGGGTTCTTGACCATCTCTGACAAGCGTGCCAAAGACTCTCCAGTACCACCGTCCTCACCGGCAATGTACATGTTCCACATTTCGTAGCGGTTGCCGGGTGTGGCGCGGCGCTCTTCACGTGTTCCGTCGGTCTTTACGTAGGTACGGTAGTGCAGGCGGTTCCATATCCATAAACCCATGTCTTTGGCGATGAGCAGAGCCTTGTCGGCCAGTTTCTGATCATCTACATAGGTGGCAATGTCGATTAGACCGGCCAGTTGCTTATGGATAGAGTAGTAGGGTGCCCATACTCCGGCTTCGTTGTTGTAGGGGCTATACTTTTCAATCAGTGCAGCATGGTGTGCGGGGATGGCATTGAGGTAGCCATAGCCGTAACTTGCCCATTGGGTCTTGTGCTCATTGAATGCTTCCCAAGTGCCTAGCATGTCGCGCAGTTCAGCCTCGGGTGCGAAGTCGCGTGCCTCCCAGTAACGGCCCAAAGAGTCGTTCCATACGAAGGTACGCTCCTGGCACATTCGCAACTCATCGACCATGCGGCGGATGCGATCGCGCAAGGCTGCCTTCTGGCTTTCATCGGTGGCGCTGGCAAAGGCAAAGGCGAGAGCCGACATGTAGTGGCCCGAACCATGGCCCTTGAGCTTTGTGGTGGGTGAGTCCCAACCATTTGATACGGTGTAACCTTCGGTAGGCAGACCGTAGGTGTCGCGGTAGTTGTAGAGTTGCTGAGATACATCCCATGAGAGAATCTCGCGTATAGCAAGCTCGCGGTTTGAGGTGAGGCGGTTGTCGCCGATAAGACGTACCTTGTCGAGGGGAATGGGCTCGGCTACGGGTTTGCTTGATGGTGCGGCGTATGCTTCGGCGCTCACGCTAACCTGAGCGGTGATGGGAAAACCATTCGGTGTGGTGTCGTCACCCGTGATGTAGCCCTCAACGGTATAGGTCTTTCCTACGGGATAGCTGGCCTGCTCCTGCTCGGTGGCAAGGGCTGCATTACTCCAGCGTATTTGGCGATAGGCCTGTGTGCCATCGCTATAGGTTACAAGCAATTGGTAGGGCAAGCGAGGTACAGTGCCGACGGGGGTGTTGACGCTGATGGTCTCTACCGAACTGATGGTTCTCTCTGTAGCTTGTGCGGCCATCTGGTAGGGGATAGCTGCCATGCAGACTGCTATGCAGGCTGCGCTGATGTGTCTAAGCATGTTCATAGTCTGTATGTTATTTTTTTGTTTTTATGGTACAATATCGATATATATAAATAATGTGCAAAGTAAATAAAAAAAACGATATAGAATGCCATCCTGTGTGGGTTATTTTTGAGTGTAGGGGTGTTTTGTGGCGGCCACAATAAAAAAGCGCAAGCTAATAGCCTGCGCTTTTTGTTGTTTCGTGTATGATATGTGGGCTTATTCCCAGTCGAGGATAACCTTACCACACTGGCCAGACTCCATCACGTCGAAGCCCTTTTGGAACTCTGCTACGGGGAAATGGTGAGTGATTACGGGAGTGAGGTCAAGACCTGATACGAGCATCTGCTCCATCTTGTACCATGTTTCCCACATCTCGCGGCCGTAAATACCCTTGATGGTGAGTGCCTTGAAGATGATTTCGCTCCAATCAACAGTGGTTGTCGGGGGAAGGATGCCGAGCTGGGCAATCTTAGAACCGTTGTACATCTTAGCAACCATCTCGCGGAAAGCAACGGGAGCTCCAGACATTTCGAGGCCAACGTCGAAACCACGGATGCCGAGTTGCTCCATAGCGCCTTGGAGTGTTTCGCCTTTTGATGCGTTTACAGTGCAGGTGGCACCCATTTTCTTGGCGATATCGAGGCGGTAGTCACTGAGGTCGGTAACGACGATGTTCTTAGCGCCGGCAAACTTTGCGATGGCTGTAGCCATGGTGCCAATGAGACCTGCGCCAGTGATGAGTACGTCTTCTCCGAGCAAAGGGAATGAAAGTGCTGTATGTGTTGCATTGCCGAAGGGGTCCATGATGGCAGCCATGTCGTCAGAGATACGATCGTCGAGTTTTACTACGTTTGACTCGGGGATGCAGAGGTACTCGGCAAAAGCTCCGTCACGGTTTACACCTACACCGATGCTGTTTTCGCAGATGTGCTGCAATCCGCGGCGGCAGTTACGGCAGTGTCCGCATGCAATGTGGCCTTCGCCAGTTACGCGGTCGCCCACTTGGATGTTGCGTACGCCAGGACCAACCTCGGCTACTACGCCTACATACTCGTGACCGATGGTCATCGGAGTTTTGATGGTCTTTTGACTCCACTCATCCCACTTGTAGATGTGCAGGTCGGTACCACAGATAGCAGTCTTCTTGATTTTGATGAGCACGTCGTTTACACCGACTTTAGGCATTGCGACCTCTTCCATCCAAATGCCCTTCATGGGCTCTTTCTTTACTAACGCTTTCATTTTTCGATTCTATTTAGTCGTATAATAAATATCTTGTGCAAAGATACTCTTTTCCTATAATATATATACAAGAATAAGACGAAAAAATATGCGAAGGAGTTAAAGAAAAAGATAGTTGATATATAAAAAAAGAAAAGAAATTCATGCGAATCTCTTTTCTTTCAGTGATTCGCTTGGGGCTCGAACCCAAGACCCCATCCTTAAAAGGGATGTGCTCTACCTGCTGAGCTAGCGAATCGACCTCGTTTTTTGCCGTTAGGCAAGTGCATTGTTTTATTTTGCGGTGCAAAGGTAGGGAGTTTTTGCGTAAATACCAACTTTTATGTCACTTTTTTATGGTATTACGCCTCTTTTTATGTTTCCTCGGGGTGCGCCGCCCTGTTTTCGGTCGCTTGTTTGCGCAAGAAACGACGATAATAGGAGAGTATTATGGAGGTTGCTGGCAAGGCGATAATCATACCGACGAGTCCGAGCAGACTACCCCAAATCGAAAGTGACAACAAGATGACTGCAGGGTGCAGACCAATGGCTTTGTTCATGATGCGAGGAATGAGGATGGTTTCTTGGATTACTTGAACCACGAGCATGACGATTCCTGCCGCAATGAGTATCCACCAGAAATTCTGCCCAGTATTGGCTGCTTTCACCAAGGCAAGGAATACCATGGGAACGATGGAGGTGATTTGCAGGTAGGGGACGATGTTGAGAAGTCCGACGAAGAGCCCGAAGCCAATCGCCATAGGGAAATCGATAATGAGGAATCCGATACTGAATAGTATGCCTACGCAGAGGGCTATGAGCGATTGACCGCGAAAATAGTTGCTCATGCTTATCTCTACGTCACGGGTGAGGTTGAGAATACGTTCGCGGTACTTCTCGGGGATGAGACGTACCCAACCATGAGCCAATGTTTCGTAATCGTTGAGAATGAAAAGGGTGTATACCATAAACATGAAGACGGCAACTACGCCCGTAATGAGACTGAAAGAATGTGATAAGACATTCCAGATTTTGGGGAGGAGGTCTTGGGATAGCGCGCTGATACGTTCGATAGAGAAATATGCTTCTACCTGCTGCATGTCAATATGTTCACGTATGAAGCGGCTTACGACATCGGGAATGGAACTGTTGCTTTCACCGGCAGTGAGATAGTTGACAACAAACTCTTTTAGCGTGATGGCCTCTTCGATGATGGGGGGGATCACTAATAAGCTAATGCCTGCGATGGCTGCGGTGACTAAGAATAGCACTATGGCGATTGAGGCACCGCGGCTCTTGACTCCGAGTTTGTATTGGACAAACTTAACCATCGGGTACACGAGGTAGCAGAACAGCCATGCTAAAAGGAAGGGAAGTAGCACGCCGCTGAGCCTATCGATGAGTAGGTATGCGACGATGAAGCCAGCGATGGCGATGACTCCGCGGATGAAGCGGTCAAAAGTGATTTCACGATTTGCCATTTGCTCTATTTTTTTTGTGTTATCTTCTTCTCGGCAATGATGCCTTGTCGATGTTGTGGAAGGTAAATCGATACAAATATATATATAAATATTGATAGCGGATGTATTTATTCTGAGAAAATAAGTTTTGATAATGTAAAAACAGAGGGCATGAGCACCTCTGTTTTTTTATTGCGTGGAGGGCTGATCCCAAAGATCACCCCACGAACCACGACGGTCGTTACTCATGCTTACGCTGCTGTTGGGGAGTTCTTGGGTAATGGCTGAGGCTGCTATCATAAACTCCAGCTCGATGTGTATAACCTCAACAAGGGGGCTGACATACTCTCTTTTCATATATTGCTCCTTTCTTACATTTTGTCTGTGTTTTACAACAAAAACGGGTGTCGGAGGTTTGTCTGGCTATCTTAAAGTAACAAAAAATGGACAAAACTTTTGTTAATTCGAGGAACAGTTATACCTTTGCGTCTGTTAAAAAAATAAAAAATATGAAAAATCGTGTTTTATTATCAACTATCGCGCTATGTTTCACTGTGTTGAACATGGTGGCGCAGAGATCTTACACATTTAATGCTGTTGCACTTAATGTGGACGGATTGCCTGAGAGTATTTTAGGAGTATCTGTTAATGAAGGAGCTCCTGGGGCAAGCGGTGCTACTTTGATGGGTGGTGCTATTGCAAAGCAGAATTGGGATATTGTAGGCCTTTCTGAGGATTTTAATTATCATGCAGAGTTGACGGCTCCTTTGACAAACTATTATCATGTGGCTTCTCATGGGGGTACTGTGAGCGGATTGTCAAATAGCACCGATGGACTCGGTTTGTTAGTGGGCAAGAAAAACAATACAGGATTTGCTAGCGAAACGAGTGTAGAGTGGAATACCTATAATGGTACGCTGGATAATGGAAATGATGGCCTTATCGAAAAGGGTTTCCGCACCTATGCTGTAACCATTGCCAGTGGCGTTGTGGTAGATGTGTATGTTCTTCATATGGATGCTGGCAGTAGCGATGGTGATATCACAGCGCGTGAAAAGCAGCTCACACAGCTCGCAACCTATATAAAGAATACCAATAATAAACGACCTATCCTTATTATCGGTGACACCAATTGCCGCTATACTCGCGAGCAATTGAAAACAGGCTTTATTGACGTTATCAACGCTGATAGCCGTTTTACCATCAAAGATGCATGGATTGAGAAAATCTGGAAGGGTACCTATCCTACCTATGGTGGCGATGCCATGATGTGGTACAATGCACCTTATAACAACAACACTGGTGAGGTGGTTGACAAGATTTTCTACATCAACAATACAGAATCTTCACTCACTATCGAAGCAAACAGCTACTTGCATAATACTTCGTTTGGCGTATCTGACCACTATCCTGTAATTGTAAACTTTACTGTTACTGATCCAACGGCTAAAGCGCTTACCGCAGCAGAGAAGGAGCAAGCCAATACGTTGACTGACGTGCAGGAGGGTAGCTCTGTCGTGAAACCTACATGGTTGGGAGAACAGGTGGTAAGTGGCAATAGTTACTATGTAATGAACGTAGGTACAGGAAAATATATTAAGGTTGGTGCAACTTGGCAGACGCAGGCGACATCAGGTTATGCAGGCACACCGCTCACTGCAACAGCGCTCGGTGATGGCAAGTATGCTTTGGAAACCGTTGGTAATAGCCGTGGTAACAAACTGACTGCTGCCGACTATCCCTATATGGATGGTATGGATAGTGAGAATCATGCATGGACACTTACTCCTGTTAACGCATCGGGAAGCACTTGCCAATATTATATTGAAGGTGGTAATGGCGTACTTACAGCTACAACCGAAACTGGCAATGTTCTTAAGACTGTAGCCAAGAATGCTGCCGATGATAACCAACGTTGGGTGTTCCTTACGGCTGATGCTATTCGTCGTGAGATGGCAAAGGCAAGTTCAGACTATCCTTTCAATTTCACACCGTTGCTCCCTTCGGCTGACTTTGACAAGATGGAAGTTGAGGCTGGATATGCGAGTAAGTGGAGCGGATTCTCTTTCGGCGGTGTCGATAATGGCGGCACGGCATCTACATATGGGTGGTCTGCAGTGGCAAACACTACCAGTGCGGTTACCGTTAATCATGCCTTGGGTAGACTTCCCGTAGGTAACTATAAGGTTTCGTTTGAGGGATTCTACCGCTCACGTTACAAACCCAGTGGTTGGTTCAAGAAAGAACAGGATGAGACGCGAAATGTGGTGGTATCGTTTGGCTCAACAAACATCAATGTCGCTCAAAATACAAGTATGTCCATCGGTACAGATATGGCAACTGTGGCAGCGATGTTCCGTGACAATGATACCTATCTTGCTTCGGCAACTGCAAGTCTTTCTGCCGCTACTGATGTGACTTTGACGGTAAACAAGCCTGCTACATCAAGCTCGGCTAAGGGTGCATGGATTTGCCTCGATGATTTCCGCCTGATGTTCTATGGTACAGGTAAGGCTCCTGCCGATCCTACTGTTGCCTATAAGCAGACGGTTGTCACAAAGGTCAATGAGACTTATGCTAAGGTTCTTCAGCTCAATGCTGCTGGCCAGGCTGCATACGATATTTCTACTGTGATGTATCGATACAACAATGGCATGGTTGCTACGGAGGCTGATGCTACTGCTCTGTGTGCAATGGTTGATGAAGCATATAATAATGCTTGCGCAGCTCATGATGAGGCCGAATGGACTACTGCTTTGGTAAGCGAACTGATGGTGCACTTTACTTTTGACGGTGCAGAGAGCGCTGTGGGTGGCTATGCCGGCACATTGTACAACAATGCCGAACTGACCACTCTTGGCGGTATGCCTGTGCTTTCTTTGGGTACAAACAGCGGCTATTTCAATATGGGTGCTAAGGTAGGTGAGGTGATTGCTGCACTTGACAACTTTACGATCTCTACCAATGTGTATATTCCAACTACTACCTCTTTGGATGGCGCTGGAAACTTTATCTATACATTCTCAAATTCTGCAGATATCGCTGCTGATGCTAATGGATGTATCTTCTTTAGAGCTGGAACTGCTGATACTCGCTATGCCATTAGCACAGCACGTTGGGAAACTGAGCAGGGTGTAAATGTGTCGGCTTCTCCCTTTGCTGATGGAAATTGGCATACAATCACCTATCGTCAAGCCAATGGCAACGGTGAAATCTTTGTAGATGGTAAGGTCGTGTCTTCAGCCAATATTTCAATCAATCCCAGTGCGCTGGGTGTTACCGAACATAATTACCTCGGCCGTCCTTGCTATGTTGGTGATGCTTACCTCAAAGGTGCGATGTATCATGACTTCCGAATCTATAAGGGTGCGGTAGAGGATGCAGCTCTTGCTGATCTTGCAAATAATCTCGGAGCACTGAATGCAGCCTTGTATAAAGTGCAGGTTGCCGCAGTGAAGGATAAGACTACACTTGATGCAACTGTACTGTATGAGGATGTTGTATTGCCCGTACTTGAAGAGAATGGTGTGACTGTTACTTGGAGTTCTTCCAACAGTTCGGTGGTGAGCGCAACGGGTAAGGTGACTCGTCCGGCTGCGGGCAAGTCTGATGCTACCGTGAAACTCACAGCGACCTTTGCCAAAGGTGACGTGAGCGAGCAAAAGGTGTTTGAGGTGACTGTGCCTGCAGAGGTTGACAACAACTTGTGTGTGCAGACAGATCTTGAGGCTATCGTTCTTAATGGTCACCTCGACAATCTGATGAGCAATCTCTATCTTCCAACAAAGGGTCTGCAGGGTTCTGTTATTACCTGGAGTTCAAGTGCACCCAAATATCTTGATGCCAATGGCGAGTTGCTGCAACAGGCTGCCGATGAGAAGTATCATGTAACATTGACCGCTACAGCTACGAAGGGTTCAGCGAAGGCTACTCGTGCGTTTGAGGTATACCTTGCTAAGAAACAGCCGTTGAAATATTATCTCTTTGCCTATTTTAACGGTAATGCACAATCGCAAGAGCAAATATGCTTCGCTCTCAGTGAAGATGGTTACAACTATATTCCGCTCAATGAGGGTGAACCTATCATCAATTCTTCCGATATCGCCAATAAGAAGGCCGTGCGCGACCCGCACATCTTGCGTGGCGAGGATGGCTATTTCTATATGGTAGTTACCGACATGCGCTCAGATGAAGGCTGGAGTTCTAATGATGGTTTGGTTCTATTGCGCTCAGAGGATATGGTTAACTGGACACATTCGGCCATCGATTTCCCCACCACATGGCCTAACCGTTTCGATCGTAACTCTCTTACTCAGGTATGGGCTCCGCAGACCATCTACGATCCCGAAGAGGGTAAGTACATGGTGTACTATGCAATCGGTGAAAGCGGTAAGAACTATATCACCTACTACTCGTATGCCAACGAAGACTTTACTGAGCTTACAGAGCCTCAGGTACTCTACAATCACGATGGCAACAACACCATCGATGCCGATATTGTGTACTACAACGGTTTGTACCACATGTTCTTCAAGACGGAGGGTCAGGGAAATGGTATTCAGAAGGCTACCGCCAAGACTTTGCGTGGCGAATGGGCACCCGAGTACAATTATCTGCAGCAGACCGATGTGGCAGTAGAGGGGTCTGGCGTATTCCGTTTGATTGATTCAAACACTTGGATATTGATGTACGATTGCTACACCAGTGGCATGTATCAGTACTGCACCAGTACCGACTTGACCAACTTTACATACAAATGCAATTCGGCCAATACCGATATCTTTACTCCGCGTCATGGTACTACTATAGCGATTACAGCCGAGGAGGCATGTCGCTTGTATGAAGAGTGGCCTACGAAGAGTATGTTTGATATAGAGGGCTTGGAACGTGAGGAAGAGGAAGAAGTAGAAGAATCTCTCCCTACAGGTAATACAAATGATGCTCCTTGGAGTATTACATCAGAACGTATTCCTGCTATTGCTGATAATGTGTCGAATTGGGTTGTGTCAGGATCATGGACTACATGGACTTCGACGGCTGATGGTAGTGGCTTCTCAGTACCTTATGTTCGTGTCGCAAAGAGTGGATCGAATAGCATTAGCAAGACACTTAACTACCTTCCTGAGGGAACATATACGTTGAGCGCTTCGTGCATGTCGTACTATTATTCAAACGGTTTCCTTGGTATTGGAAAGGGTGAGAAGGATGTGTCTGGTGTTACACTCTTTGCTAATAGCGCATCGACAAAAATCAATACAAAGAGTAATAAGGCAGCTAAGACGCTTAGTGTAACGGTGACATTGTCAGGTACTAATACGCTGAAATTTGGTATCAACGCAACAAGTTCAAATAAGGCTACCATTCTTGCAATGGATAATGTGGAGCTTGTGTTCCAAGGTTCAAGCGCAGAGTATATAAGTGGAATCAATAAGATCACAGATAGCTATATCTCGGCAGCTGCAGCAACAAACACCTCTGCGGTTACGACGGCTTTGGCTAATTTGCGCGCTGCTCGAAAGGTATATGTGACGCATCTTGCCGAAGGTGTTGCAATTCCCGCGGACGTAACAGCTTGGACTGAAGCACTCGAGGCTCTTGCCAATGCCGCAGGTACAAGCAGAAGCATTGCTGAAGATGAGGATGGCACTGCTGATATCGAGGTTGAAGGTGTTGCATCAGAGCCTACCATCGTAGCAATATATACTCTCGGGGGAGTACGCATCGAATCGGTGCAGCCTGGGCTTAACATCTTGTTGATGAGTGATGGCACCACTCGCAAGGTGATGATCAAGTAAGTCTGGTAATTATCTATAACAGCAAAGGTCGCATTAAGCGGCCTTTGTTGTTTTTTATCTTATTGTATTGTCGTTTCGGTGCCCGAAAACAAAGAAAAATGAGGGGTTGGCAAATAAACAATGCCGGGAGAGACTGATATTTCAAGAATAAATATGTATCTTTGCACGATTTAAGTAAAATAATTGTAATAATATTCATAATAGAGGGGTGCTGATGTTAGTCTTTTTAAGACCAGAATTAAGGTTCAAGCACTTTAGTCTATGTGGATGTTGAGTTTGATAACGGGGAATACTTCAATGCTTGTTGCAGGTTTCTTCCGTTGGATAGATGAGTAGATATAGTGAAAAACGAATACTTAAAACCAAAAACGATAGAAATTGCCTGTGAGGATCCTATGATGCTAATTCTATCTGCTCCGGGTTTGGAGGACACAGAAAGTAGCGAGGAAATTCCTGGTGAGGAAATAGAAGCAGATGCTCCTATTATACGTCGTGGAGTGTGGGGTGACTTATGGGCTGAGCCTATGGATCCCGAGGCTATTTAGGTGTAGATTGTTGTAAACTCTTTTATTCTTCTCTTAATTTCTAGAATTACGCAGGAAGTGGTATATTGGGCGTTCGTTTGCAAGTTGGTGGGAAATGTTTTATCTTTGCCCAATTAATTGTTAATTTTTCTTATGCATGCGATAGATTCAATAACTGGCAATAAGCGTACAGCTTTCTCGTTTGAGGTATTGCCACCGCTTAAGGGTACGGGAATCGATGGACTTTTCCGAACGATTGACGAACTGCGTGAATTTGATCCCAAATATATAAACATTACGACTCATCGCAGTGAATATGTCTACCAGGAGTCTCCTGGGGGGGTGTTCCATAAGGTTTCGTTGCGTCGTCGCCCAGGGACAGTTGCTGTAGCAGCTGCAATTAAGAATCGATATGATATCACAGTCGTTCCACATATACTTTGCAGTGGGTTCACGCGAGAAGAAACGGAGTATGTCTTGTTGGATCTTCAGTTTTTAGGTATTACGGATCTGTTGCTATTGCGTGGTGATAAGGCCAAGCATGAGAATGTGTTTACGCCTGCTCCTAATGGATATAGCCATGCTATTGAGTTGCAGGCACAGGTGAATCGTTTTAATGAGGGTTTCTTTTGTGACGGGTCGCCGATTAAAGAACCCGGTCGTCCTTTCTCCTATGGTGTAGCTTGTTATCCAGAGAAGCATGATGAGGCGCCCAATATGGAAATGGATTTGTACTGGTTGAAGGAAAAGGTGAAAGCAGGCGCTCAGTATGCCGTGACGCAATTGTTTTACGATAATGAGAAGTACTTCCGTTTTGTTGAGCGTGCTCGTGATGAAGGTATTAATATCCCGATTATTCCAGGTATCAAACCCTTAAAGACGGCTCGACAACTCAGCATTATCCCTAAGACGTTTAAGGTGGATATACCGCAAGCCCTTGCGACAGAAGTGTTGAAGTGTAAGACTGAAGAGGAGGTACGCCAAGTGGGAGTGGAATGGTGTATAGCTCAATGTCGCGAACTTATAGCTCATGATGTGCCGAGCCTCCATTTTTATACGGTAGCAGCAACAGATAGCGTGAAGCAAGTTGCGAAAGCAATCTATTAATGCGGTTAGTCTTCTCTGATAAGAAGGTGCTTGTGTAATCGATACATGAGAAATGAGTCTTTTTGTGTTAAATAATAAGTTGTGCCGTCCAATTCATAAAAGGTGTTGCAATGTTTGACTTGACTACACGAGATATACAGTATTTGCCAGGTGTAGGACCGCAGCGGGCGGCTTTGCTGGCGAAGGAATTGGGCATAAGTTCTATGCATGATCTGCTATATAACTTCCCATATAAGTATGTAGACCGTAGCCGACTTTACTATATACATGAGATAGATGGCAATATGCCCTATATTCAGATTAAGGGCAAGATACTTCGTTATGAGACTACTGGTGCGGGGCGAAAGATGCGTCTGGTGGCTCACTTCTCCGATGGTACAGGAGTGATAGGTCTCGTGTGGTTTAATGGGGCGAAGTTTATCCCAAAGAATTACCCTGTGGGGGTTGAGTATATCGTGTTCGGAAAGCCTACGATGTTCGGTGAGCGCATTAATGTGGCTCATCCGGATATTGATAAGGCTTCAGAGCTTTCCCTCTCTTCTATGGGGCTGCAGCCGCACTATAATACCACCGAACGCATGAAGCGGAGTGGCCTTAACTCGCATGCTATGCAGAAACTCGAAGAGAATCTGTTTGCTTTGCTTGAACGTACGCGTATCGATGAGACATTGCCTGAGGCATTTGTGCGTGAACATCGTTTGATGCCTCTGTCCGAGGCATTGTATGCGATTCATTTTCCTAAAGATCCGGAAATCCTTCGCCGTGCCCAATATCGACTTAAGTTTGAGGAACTCTTCTATGTACAACTCAGTATATTGCGCTATTGTAAGGATCGCCGTCGTAAGTATCGTGGACTATGTTTCGCTAAGGTAGGCGAGCTGTTTAATGAGTTTTATACCACAAAACTTCCCTTTGAACTGACTGGCGCGCAAAAACGTGTGATTCGTGAGATGCGTCACGACATGAATAGTGGGCGGCAGATGAATCGTCTTTTGCAAGGCGATGTGGGTAGCGGCAAGACGTTGGTGGCATTGATGACCTCGCTTATAGCTATAGGTAACGGGTACCAGGCGTGTATTATGGCACCCACGGAAATCCTGGCTGAGCAGCACTATGCAACATTGACAAAGATGCTCGACGGATTATCTGTGCGTGTGGCTCTGCTAACGGGTAGCGTTAAGGGCAAGAAACGGGCGGAGATCCTGGAAAGTCTTGTACGAGGTGATATACATTTGCTAGTGGCAACGCATGCTGTGCTTGAAGATACAGTGCAATTCTCGGCTCTTGGTTTTGTCGTTATCGACGAGCAACATCGTTTCGGTGTCGCGCAACGTGCAAAATTGTGGGCAAAAAACAACTTCGCTCCGCACGTTTTGGTGATGACGGCGACTCCTATTCCGCGTACATTGGCAATGACGCTTTATGGCGATCTTGACGTGTCGATAATCGATGAACTGCCTCCAGGTCGTAAACCGATACAAACAATCCATCAGTATGGGAATCGTCAGGCGCAACTCTATCAGTTTATGGCGGGGCAGATTGTTCAAGGACGTCAGGTGTATGTCGTGTATCCGCTCATTAAGGAGAGTGAAAAGATGGATCTCAAGAATCTTGAGGAGGGGTATGCGCAGATAAGCCAGGCCTTCCCTCATTGTGCAGTGAGTATGGTGCATGGAAAGATGAAACCTGCTGAAAAGGATGCCGAAATGCAGCGCTTCTTACGTCGCGAAACGCAGATTATGGTAGCAACTACGGTTATTGAAGTCGGGGTGAACGTCCCCAATGCATCCGTAATGGTTATTGAGAATGCTGAGCGTTTCGGCCTTTCGCAATTGCATCAGCTTAGAGGTAGAGTGGGACGTGGGGCAGATCAATCATATTGCGTGCTCGTGACCTCTGTTAAACTCTCAGAAGAGAGCAAAAAACGCCTTGAAATCATGGTGCGTACGAATGATGGATTTGAAATTGCCGAAGCGGATCTGAAACTGCGTGGCCCAGGCGATCTTGAAGGTACGCAACAAAGTGGAATTGCTTTTGACCTAAAGATTGCCAATATCGCCCGCGATGGCCAATTACTGGGACATGTGCGCAGTATTGCTGAACGAATTACGGATGAAGACCCCGAGGGTGTGCTTCCTGAAAATGCTGTGTTCTGGCAACAGCTTGAACGCTTGCGTAAAACCAATGTCAATTGGTCGTCCATATCGTAAGGATTTTGTTTCTGTGTGGATGTTGTTGGCGGACCATTGAAAAATGGTTAACGATTTTGTCGTGTGCGATAAAAGCCGTATCTTTGCAGTTTGAAATACGGATACTTTGTAAAGAGAATGAAAATCAATATTATTCGGAATATTGCCTTTGCGATTGCGACACTGTTTTCGGCGCACACTTTTGGCCAAGATATTTTGGCCGTGCAGGCACCCATGGACACCCAGATGGCGATGATTGATTCAGTGGTGCTCAATCGTCTGATTGAAGCTGATTTGTTTGAATATCCGGCAGAGGATCTTTATCCGGAATGGAGCAACGATTATGCCCATAAGTATACGAATGTGGTGATGCCTGATTCCTTGTTGATAGATCTTACGGGATTTTGTATGCCTACTGAAGGAACAAAAGTGACAGATATCTTCGGATATCGCCCGCGTCGTCGCCGTATGCACTATGGCTTGGATATCAAGGTGGAGCGTGGCGATACTATCCGTGCAGCTTTTGATGGCAAGGTGCGCTATGTGAGTTACCAACGCCGTGGATATGGTTACTATGTGGTTATACGTCACCCTAATGGTATAGAAACATTGTATGCTCACCTGACAAAGCAACTGGTGGGGGAAAACGACGTGGTGATGGCAGGTGATCCTATTGGATTGGGAGGTAACACAGGCCGTAGCACAGGAACGCATCTGCATTTTGAAACGCGTTTGTTGGGTAAGGCGCTCAATCCCGCGCTTATGTTCGATTTTCCCAATCAAGACGTAACGGGGGATACTTATCTCTATATGAAGCCTAAGAAAAAGGTGTACGACCCGTCTGATCCTGATACTTACTATAAGGTGAAATCAGGCGACACGTTGGGACGTATAGCTGCCCGTAAGGGAACAACAGTGAAAAATTTATGTAAACTCAATGGAATCACCACGCAATCGACTCTTCGAGTGGGGCAGATTCTGCGGCTATATTAAGAAATACAAGTGAGAGGCTAATTGAATACAATGTGTATATCATGCTTTTCACTATCCACTCCTCTCCTAACTCAAACAGATATGAATACCAATCAACAATTTGAACAAATCATCGCTACTTGCCGCGATCTTTTTGCAAAGAAACTCAAAGATTATGGTGCGGCATGGCGCATTATGCGTCCCTCATCAGTGACAGACCAAATATTCATCAAGGCCAATCGTATTCGCAGCATTGAGACCAAAGAGGTAACGATGGTAGACGAGGGTATTCGTTCTGAATTTATTGGAATTGTTAACTATGGCATCATCGCGCTTATCCAGTTGGAGTTGGGGTATGCAGATGCTGATGATATGACTCCCGAACAAGCATTGGCCAAGTATGATGAGTATTCAACTAAGGCCCTCAATCTGATGAAAGCGAAGAATCATGATTATGATGAGGCTTGGCGCAGCATGCGTATTAGTTCGTATACCGATCTTATCTTGATGAAGATTTACCGCACAAAGCAGATTGAGAGCAATGAGGGGCATACCATTGTGTCTGAAGGTATCGATGCCAATTATATGGATATGATTAACTACTCAGTATTTGGCTTGATAAAGATCGACTTCGGTGAGTAATGGACAATCCGGTCCAGCTGTGGTAGTCAGAAAAAGAAATAAAAAATAATACAACAATGAAAGTTGCCCATATAGCGACGAGTTCCATCATCAATTGTCTGCGTTTTGTGCTGGCTTTGGTGTTTGCCTTCTCAGGTTTTGTGAAGGCAATCGATCCTATGGGGACGGTGTATAAGATGGCCGATTATGCAGAGGCATTCGGTTTGTCAGTGCATCCGGGGTTGTTGTTTGGAGGTACTGTATTGCTTATTCTTCTAGAATATGTAATGGGCGTATGTCTTCTCTTTGGACTTTATAGGCGGTTCTATCTGTCGGGAATGATCGCTTTCCTTTTGGTGATGACTCCTTTGACCTTATATCTTGCCATTTATAATCCGGTAAGCGATTGTGGTTGTTTTGGTGATGCTGTGATGCTGACCAATTGGCAGACATTTGGTAAAAATGTGGTGTTGTTGCTTATGGCTATCATAACCCTGGTGGGTAGTAAACATGTGTGGCGTGTGGTATCTGAACGCTCGCAATGGTTGATATTTGTATATGCTGTAGTATCTATTCTACTGTTTATGCCCTATAACTTGCGTCACTTGCCAATCGTAGACTTCCGTCCTTATCATATAGGGGCTAATATTATAGAGGGGATGACGGTGCCAGAAGATGCGCCTCAAGAGGAGTATGAGACTTTGTTCGTGCTTGAGAAAGATGGTGTACGTCGTACATTCTCTTTTGATGATTATCCGGATTCAACCTGGACCTTTGTCTCGCGTGAAAACCGCATGATATCATCAGGTTATGTGCCTCCTATGGAAGATTTCCATTTGGTTGACTTGGAAGGTGAGGAGTTTACATGGCAAGTGTTGGAGCAGCCTGGTTATACGTTCTTAGTGGTAGCCCATGATTTGGAGCGAACTAATGAGGGAATGCTTGATGTGCTCAATGATTTGTATGACTATGCCAAAGTGAATGACTACCATTTTTATATGCTTACTTCGTCAAGTGAAGGGGTGATTGAAGAGTGGACGGAGCGTACCGGGGCTGTTTATCCCTATCTGCAAGCCGATGACATATTGCTGAAAACAATGATTAGGTCCAACCCAGGACTAATATTGCTGAAAGATGCTGTAGTCATGGGAAAGTGGAGCGCTTCTGACATGCCTCGTGATGATCAGTTGGTAATGCCTGTTGAACAAAACGAAGCATTGCAGATGCCGCCTAACTATAAGTTGTGGAATAGAGTCAAGGTAGCGTTGTGGATGTTCCTTCCGCTAATTTTACTGGTGCTGATTGATGTGAATATAAAACATAAAGATAGAGAACAATCGTATTAATAACTTTTTTAAAACGTAAAGAAAATGAGAAAGAACATTGTTGCAGGAAACTGGAAAATGAACAAGACTCTCCAAGAGGGTATTGCTTTGGCAACTGAGTTGAATGAGGCTTTGGTGGCTGATAAGCCCAATTGCGAAGTTATCATTTGCACTCCTTTCATTCACTTGGCTTCAGTAACCAACATCGTAGATAAAGGTATCATCGGTGTAGGTGCTGAGAACTGTGCAGATAAGGCTTCTGGTGCATACACTGGTGAGGTGTCTGCTGCTATGGTAGCTTCTACAGGTGCACAGTATGTAATTCTTGGCCACTCTGAGCGTCGTGCTTACTATGGTGAAACTCCTGAAATCCTCAAGGAGAAGGTGCTTTTGGCTTTGGCTAATGGTTTGACCCCCATCTTCTGTATCGGTGAGGTTCTCGAGGAGCGTGAGGCTGGCAAGCAGAATGAGGTAGTATACAGCCAGCTTGAGGGCTCACTTTTCGGCCTTTCAGCTGAGGACTTCTCTAAGATCGTTCTTGCCTACGAACCCGTATGGGCTATTGGTACCGGTAAGACAGCTACTGCTGAGCAGGCTCAGGAGATTCACGCTTACATTCGTTCAGTGATTGCTAAGCAGTTCGGTAAGGAGGTTGCTGATAACACATCTATCCTCTATGGCGGTAGCTGCAAGCCTTCAAATGCGAAGGAGCTTTTTGCTAACCCCGATGTTGACGGTGGCCTTATCGGTGGTGCTGCTCTCAGCGTTGCTGATTTCAAGGGCATCATCGATGCATTCAAGTAATTAGCATTTTATCAAGCATTCCCCTCATCCTCTCAGGAGGATGGCGGGGAGCTTTAATTCCAATGGTTATGAAGAAGGTTGCTTTGTTTTTATTCCTTATCGCTTCGACTCCTCTTGTTGCGCAAGACAATATTGTTGACCGTTTGCAACAGCATGTCCCGGGTGAGGGAGTGATTACTATCCATCAAGATTCGCGTCTAAAGGCGTTGCTTGGTATGGTGTATGATCCGGTGCAAGGAAGGGGAAAGAAGATACAGACGGTCGGTTATCGTATACAGATCTTTGCAGGAGGTAATACGCGCGCTGCCAAGGAGGAAGCACAGAAGGCTGCTGCTTATGTAAAGGAAAATCATCCGGAGATCTCAGTATATACAGAGTTTGTTGCACCTCGTTGGGTGTGCAGAGTTGGAGATTATAAGACAATTGAAGAGGCCGACCAAGCAATGCGTATGCTTAAGAAGTCGCACAACTTTAAGGAAATGGCTATTCTTCCTAATCAATTAATCAATATTACTTTGTGATGATGAATAATCCAAGCAATTATCCTGTTGACGAACGCAATCTGGAACTAGAAGAACATTATCGTCAGATTCTCGGTTTGTTGGGTGAGGATGCCGAACGTGAAGGTTTAGTAAAGACTCCTCAACGTGTGGCTCGTGCTATGCAGACCCTTACACGTGGTTATCGTATGGATCCCAAGGCAGTGCTTAATTCGGCAAAGTTTAAGGAAGACTATAGCCAGATGGTTATCGTGAAGAATATTGATTTCTATTCTCTCTGCGAACATCATATGCTTCCCTTTTTTGGGAAGGTGCACGTGGCATATATTCCTAATGGCTATATCACCGGACTTAGCAAGATCGCTCGCGTGGTTGATATTTTCTCACATCGTTTGCAAGTGCAGGAGCGCATGACGCTGCAAATCAAGGAGTGTATTCAAGAAACGCTTAATCCTTTAGGAGTGATGGTTGTAGTAGAGGCTCAACATATGTGTATGCAGATGCGTGGTGTCGAGAAACAAAATTCGATAACTACGACTTCAGACTTTACTGGTGCCTTCAATCAGGCTAAAACTCGTGAGGAATTTATGACTCTAATCCGAAGCTAATCGGTGGAAGTTGTTTCCTTTTTTTAATAACTAATATGAATAATGTGCGCGCGCGAGCGTATCACATACCTATTACTCTATCTCCAAGTATCTTAGCCATTCTTTGCTTAAGTTCCATCAATTGTTTGTAGCGGAGCATCGTTTCCTGGCATTTGACGGGATCGTTCATTGTTGAGGGCTGGCGCAAATCGTTGAGTATCTCTTTTAGGTTTTGCTCAATAATGGACATTTTGTAGTCGTTAAGCAAATGGGGAATTATGTCGTTGAGACGGTCAACATCGTCTACTACATTTGAATGATATTTACTTAGTTGGTACTTTTCCTCTACGAGATCGGCAGCGAGACGGCTTATTTGGGCGTCGGCATGAGCAATGAAGTAGCGCTCGGCTGTAAATCCTTCATCATAGACGTGCTGTAAAGACTCCTTTAGTAATTGATCGAATAACGGAGTGGTTAATGTGATTCCATCATTTGCGAGGTCTGCGTTTAGGTATTCAATCACGGATACATCTCTTCCGCTCTCGTCATCTTTGTAAATTGTCCTTTCGCCGTATCGAATCAACTGTTGGATAATTAGACGCTCCTGAGAATATAGGGGCGAAACGGAGTTGAAATCAATGAGTGGGGTGTTGGCTGGTGTAGCTGCATCATGCGTAGACCATCCTTGTTCAGTTACATCATCAACTCCCATGGGGGGAAGATCCTGTACTGATATTGGTGGAATGTCGGTATACTCTATGGTCTGATTTGTGGCTTGGCTTGTAGGGGAAGCTTGCGGTGCGTCGCTCCGACTTTTCTCCTCTTGGGATGATGAGGTTGAGGATTTTGTCTTCTTTTCCTCCTCGGCGCGTTTCATTTTGGCGACCTCGTTGACGAGAAGTTTTTCCTCCACGTGTAGCATTTGGCTGCATTCCTTTATATACTCAGAACGTACTATCGCTTCGGGAATGACCGATATGCTCTTTACTATATCTGTAATGAGTGATGCTCGTTTATATGGGTCATTCGCAGCGTCACTCATCAAGAGGTTGGTTTTGAATCGGATGAAATCGACCTCATGTGCGGCAATGTATTCTTGAAATTCAGTGGCGTTGTGTTTGCGCGCAAAGCTGTCGGGGTCGTCACCGTCGGGCAATAGCATTACTTTGATATTCATGCCTTCCTCCAATAGCATGTCAATGCCGCGTATCGAGGCTTTGATACCCGCCATATCGCCATCGTATAGGACGGTTATGTTATTGGTAAAGCGGTGTATCATGCGTATCTGTCCAGAAGTGAGTGATGTACCCGATGAGGCGACTACATTTTCCACACCTGCCTGATGCATGGATATTACGTCGGTATAGCCTTCGACTAGGAAGCATTTGTCTTGCTTTACGATTGCTTGCTTGGCAAAGTATATGCCGTAGAGCTCGCGACTCTTATGGTAAATTTCCGATTCTGGTGAGTTGACATACTTTGCAACCTTTGAGTCTGTTTTCAGTACACGTCCACCAAAAGCAACCACTTTGCCTGATAGTGTGTGTACGGGAAACATTACGCGTCCCCAGAAACGGTCGCGCAATTGTCCGTCGTCACGTGTGTAGCAGAGTCCGGTCTTAACCAGAAAGTCGGGATTGAATCCCTTTAGTTTTGCCTCCTTGGCTAATGCGTCTCGACCTTCGGTGCTGAAACCCAACTGAAATTTCTTGATGATATCGTCACGGAAACCTCGTTGGCGGAAATAACTCATACCGATAGCCTGTCCGTCAGGATGATTGTGCAGGATGTTCTGAAAATAGTTGTTTGCAAAGTCATTGACCAAGAACAGACTCTCACGTATGCTTTGGGCTTGTTTCTCCTCATTGGAGAGTTCGCGCTCTTTTACCTCGATGCCATACTTCTTGGCAAGCCATTTCAAGGCCTCGTAGTAGTTGAGCTGCTCGTGCTCCATGATAAAGTGCACCACGTTGCCGCCCTTGCCGCAACTGAAGCACTTACATAGTCCTTTCGAGGGGGATACGCTGAACGAGGGGGTCTTCTCATTATGGAACGGACACAGGCCAATGTAATTGACACCTCTTCTACGTAAGGTGACAAAGTCTGACACCACATCCACTATCTGTGCGGCATCCATAATGCGGTCTATCGTTGCTTGGTCAATCATCGTTATCGTTTCAGCTTTTTAATGCCACAATCTTGACATCAGTCTGCGAAGTTACTAACAAATCTGTTTACATGACCTATCTTTTCTTGTTTTTTTTCGATAGCTCTTCTTTTGAGTGCGTCGGTTGTCTAATATTGTGGCGGGTAAAAGGCATCCTCGATATGCTCTACACTTTGGTTCCCAGGTTCTCCAATGATAACTATTACATCAAAGCGTATTGGGAAGCTTATGCGGTGATAGCGTATGTATGCATTGGCTGCCTGCACTAGGTTTCGTATCTTACTATCAGTGATGGCATCTACAGGGTCGCCGTATTTGTCGTTCTTTCGCGCTTTTACTTCGACAAAGGCGATTGTTCCATTCTTTTGCGCTACGATGTCTATTTCCTTATGTCCTATTCGCCAATTGCGGTCGCGTATCGTATAGCCGCGAGCCATAAGATATGCAACAGCGCGATCTTCGCTGATCTGTCCGAATTCGTTGTGTTGTGCCATGCTTGCTATATATATGTATATATGACGATGCTTTTGACATTTTCTTATAGCAAAGGTATGTAAAGTCGTTCAAAGTGCAATGCATGCCAATACAAATTTTCCCTTTCCTAATATAATTTAGTACATGTTAGGATGATTGATTCAAAATATCGAGCGAAAGTGATGTTTGATGTTTTTTTGCGGTTGAAGGTGATTTCGATGTTTTCCTGAGTTTTTGTCTTCGTACACATTTCATTGCAAAACCGTTCGTTTTTTTTATGTTTTGCAACATATATTTGTCAATTCAGTCATAAATATTAAAATATCCTAAAACATGTAGTGCTTGCAAATCAGTGGTTTGCGATTTTTCTTGAAAAAATCTTGAAAAAAAGTTGTAATAAGATTTGGTCAGTAATTGAAAAGTATCTACCTTTGCATCCGCAATCGAGAGGGACACCCCTTGAGGTTGTAAGAAATAGAGTTCTTTGAAAACATTTTCCATACAGACAAGTAGTACAAGAAGCGATCTTGTGATGTCGTCACGAGATCGGGTAATTGAACGAACCGTCAATTTATTTCCTTTTAAGTAGACAAGGATACATCACGAGCAGAGTC
>JAZRDT010000137.1:0-9745 GCA_045660385.1 Bacteroidaceae bacterium
GAATATGAAACGATACATTTTATTAACTCTAACAGCCTTAGTGCTTCACACGGGCACTCTATCCGCCCAATCTGCACAACCGCGTGAGAAGAGCGAAGTGGAAGTGTTCATGCAACAGGTGGCAAAGGGGTCAAAGTCCAGCGAGATTGACTATGCCTACATCTCTACCAGCATGTTCAAGCAGTTGATTTCACAATTGTTCTCTATGATTAATGATGAGGTGAGGACTGAAATGGGAATAGACAAGATATTTGGCTCGGCCATGTATATGCGCCGCTTTATCAGTACTGGCGAGGAGGGATATAAGTTATTGTCGAATGCCATGCGACCCTTTTTGGAAGAAGAAGAGGAGGTCATGGGTATGGAGTTGAGCGCATTGAACCGACAGGACGGGGTGGTTTCAATAATATATGGAAACTCCAAGAATGTGCTCGTCATCAATGATTATGCCGATGCTGATAATCTGACTGCGGTATTCATAGCAGGCATGTCGTACGAAGCCTTTATGGAGTTGGATAAGAGTGGCATAGATTTAGGGTTTTGATTTGGTAATAATATAGATGTTTTCCCTGTATTTGTGTCATCCTGACGAAAGGAAGGATCCCGCGTTGGGACTTTGCCAGGCACATTGCGAGATTCTTCGCGTTGCTCAGAATGACACGGCTACAATGAAAAGGATATTTTGACAATATCTATGTTTTCTTTAATTTTACATACTAGAATGATTATGAAAAAGATGATAGTATGCTTCATAGCCGTATGCTCGGCAATGGCTATGCAGGCGCAAGAGATAGACTTTGAAGGATTGAAGGCCTTTGCAGAAGAACTTGAGTCGCTGCAAGGAGAGCATGTGTCGTGCGACACGATGACTCATAGGGAACTTCTGGATTATTTGGGTACGGAGATTGTCAGCGATGCCGACGAGTTATTCACCAGGTTGGATAAGAAGGACTTTCGACTCATCAACATCGGATCACCCGATGGCATAGGCCGCGAAAGCATCTACAAGGTGCTCGACAAATACGAAGTCACTACCGCTGAAGTATTGTTTGGCATACCTCTATTGCTCTGCAATCGCAGCAATGGCGACCTGGTAATACTTTTCGTAGGCGATAAGGCTTCGCTGATGGTTCTCGATTATGGAGACTCGATGGAGGTGCTCTACCTGAACTCCGACTTGATGATAATCTTCAAAGAAATCTTCACCTCGATGATGATCAATGGCGATGGTGGCAAAATCACTATAGGCGCATCGGGAGACTTGCAATTCAGTTACTCGTTCAGTAGAACAACAGACAGCAGAATAACCGAGAGGAAAGAGAACGAAGGCGAAGAGCCGAAGGTGTACTCTTTCGACCAGCAATCAGATGGTACTGACCCATACGAACGCTTCAATGAGGAGATAATTAACATTGCTTCAAAGACTGCAGCGTCAAGTATTCCTACAGGAGTTCAAGAGATTGACGGCCTTAAGAGGCCCTCGTTCGTGCAAAACCTCGAAACAAACAGTTTCTTTATGGCCATCCCCAACGTGCCGGAAGACATCAAGAAGGATATGCAACCCTACGCCGCCTATGGCGTGTATGATTGGATCAACGGATTGGGCTTCGGCAAAGGCGCCATGACAGACAGTGCCGACCAGAAGTCAGAGATCATCCTCCCCGAAGATGTAGCGCGACTCTATGCCGTGAAGCACCTGCCACAGGAGAAGTGGAACGAGGAGGGCTACTCACCCATGCTCAAGGCGATATACCAGAAGGAGTATCAGGGCGGCACACCAGCTGTGCTCTACCGCCACTCGAAGAATGAGGTGGGCTACAAAGATATGCTCAGTGACTTGGGCTTCCTCTTTAATCTCGAGCTTGGTGATACCTATAAGAACTTGGAGGTGACACAGCAGAGCAAGCGCGAGGGCAAGCGTTTCGTGCAACTCTATGGCGAGGGCGGCATTCTGATGTGTGTGTTCGACTCATCGGAAGGCAAGTACTGCCACATGAGCATCCTCGTCGGTGGTGCTGGCGGATTCGAGCAGGCGGTCAACGAGTATGTCATCGGTGGAGAGAGAGACTTTGCTACACGATGCAACATCATCATCAACAGCGACGTGGCGGACGGCTCAGGCAGCATACACTTCACCACTGATGAGTACTTCTTTGCAGGCAAGTCACACCAAAATGGGGTGCACATTGACTTTAAGTATTGGGATTTGTATACAAAATAAAATAAAATAAAAGGACTATGAACAAGAGACTATCATTGACAACGATGCTTGCTATCGTAAGTTTCGTATCGCTTGTGGCGCAGACCACAGCACTCGTGCCCTACGTGGGCGGCTACTTCGTAAAGGACGGCGACAAGTGGACCGAGTATCGCCCTGCCGACAAGACGGGTAAGTGGAGCACCTACAAGCAATACAAAGAGAACGACACCTTCTTTTATGTAGAGAACAAGAAGTGCCGCTTGGCCATCCCCAAACTGGGCAAGGACATGATCTTCATCGACCGCGAGAAGAACAACGACTGGAAACAGGTGTACACCACTATCGACGTGCATCACCAATGCGTCGAGCCCGACGGACTCTTTTACTGCTACAACGACGGCCGTGGCCGCGAGCACAACGGCTACTACATCCGTCGCGATGGTGGCGTGTGGCACGAATATGCACCAGGCAAGAAGCGTGGTGTGTGGGCCGAGTTCAAGCAGATAGGTGAGGAAAAAGATTATTTCGTTTTGGAGAGCACAGAAAATATCGTGCGTGTGCCCAAGAAGGAGGGACTCAACTTTATCATCACCAAGCCCGGCTACGATGGCTGGCGCGGAGGTTACACCACAAAGGCCATATATGACCGCTCGGCAGCGTATCCCTACAACTTCGACTTTCAGAACTATGGAGTAGCGAAGCGAAGGAATAATTTCAAAGTCAACAAGAAGGGCGGTCGCATCAGCCTCGACAACAAGTGCAACCTGCAGATTGCCTACGATGGCAAACACTATGACCTAGTGTATCAATCTATCGAACTTGCCGAGAGCCAAAGCGGATTGCTATCACTCATCTCTAAAAATAGTGAGTGCATCCTCATCACCATCGACAAGGACAATAAGGTGATGCTCTACGAAGGCAGTGCCCGTGTAGAGTGCAAGGAACTGGGAAAGAAAGTGCTCTTCCTTGGTGCCAGCGGCAAGGATTACCGCGCTATCGTGGAGCAACTGCGCATCGGTACCTTCCGTATGTAAATCTATTCTTCTGAATGAGAATGGCGCGGAGCGTGAGGGATACCCTTTTGAGACTTTGGGGTGTCCTTCATTGCTCCGTTCACTTCTGCAAGTTTTTGATGCCTGCTACACCAAAACTTAGCGATTATTCTCTTTTCCCGCAGCTATATTATTACCCTATTTCATGTTTGCGACAATAATCTTCGGCATAAAAGGCAGTTGTCAACAAAAAAAGTAGTATCTTCGCAACATATTTACACACGCGCAAACATTTACTATCAAATATTAACAAAACACAACTGTATGAAGAAAACACTTCTGACTCTTTTGGCAGGTATCCTGTTGGCATCGACCTCGGTGCTCTACACCAGCTGCCAATCGAAGCTCGGCACCTTCGAGATTGGTGAGGGCAAGTTTCTCCTCAACGGCGACTCCTTCACCGTGAAGGCAGCCGAAGTACACTACCCCCGCATCCCCCGCGAATACTGGGAGCACCGCATCGAGATGTGTAAGGCGTTGGGCATGAACTCAATCTGTATCTACATCTTCTGGAACATCCACGAGCAGCAGGAGGGTGTATACGACTTCACCGGCAACAACGACATCCGCGCGTTCTGTAAGCTGGCTCAGAAGCATGGCATGTATGTCATCGTGCGTCCTGGTCCCTACGTATGTGCCGAGTGGGAGATGGGCGGTCTTCCCTGGTGGCTCTTGAAGAAGAAGGATATCCGCTTGCGTGAGCAGGACCCCTACTTCATGGAGCGCGTGCGCCTCTTCGAGCTTGAGGTGGGTAAGCAGCTTGCCGACCTTCAGATTACCCGTGGTGGTAACATCATCATGGTGCAGGTAGAGAACGAGTATGGCTCATACGGCAAGGATAAGGAGTATGTATCGGCCGTACGCGACATGGTGCGCGAGGCTGGCTTCACCGACGTGCCTTTGTTCCAGTGCGACTGGGCTTCAAACTTTGAGCTCAACGCCCTCGACGACCTCGTGTGGACCATGAACTTCGGTACCGGTGCCAACATCGACAGCCAGTTCCGTCGCTTGAAGGAGCTGCGCCCCAACACTCCGCTCATGTGCTCAGAGTTCTGGAGCGGATGGTTCGACAACTGGGGCCGTCAGCACGAGACCCGCGATGCTAAAGACATGGTAGCAGGCTTGCAGGAGATGCTCGACAAGAATATCTCATTCTCACTCTACATGACTCACGGAGGCACCTCATTCGGCCACTGGAGCGGTGCCAACAGCCCCGGCTTCTTGCCCGACTGCTCATCATATGACTACGACGCGCCCATCAACGAGGCTGGTCAGGCTACTCCCAAATACCATGAGCTGCGCAACATGTTGGCTCAGTACAACGGTGGCAAGCCCCTTCCCGAGATTCCCGCAGCTATGCCCGTGCAGACCGTGGCTGAGTTCCAGATGACTGAGGTAGCTCCTATCTTCGAGAATCTCCCCGAGGCTATCCACTCTGAGGAGATCAAGACCATGGAAGAGTTTGACCAAGGTTGGGGTTCAATGCTCTACCGCACCACCCTCAAGGGTGCCGACAGCCAGAGCCGCCTCACCATCACCGATGCTCACGACTATGCACAGGTATTCATCGACGGCAAGTACATAGGCAAGATGGACCGCCGTCTCGGTGAGAAGGTGCTCACCCTCCCCTCTGTACGCGAAGGTGCTGTGCTCGACATCCTCGTAGAGGCTATGGGCCGCATCAACTTCGGCCGTGCTATCAAGGACTTCAAGGGTATCACCAAGAAGGTAGAGCTCACCACCGTAGCTGCCAATGGCGAGGCTACCACCACCGAGCTCAAGGGTTGGGATGTATACCTCTTCCCCAACACCTACGAGTTCACTCTTAATAAGAACTACCAGGCTGTTGCCGACAGCAAGGCGCCCGGTTACTATAAGGGAACCTTTACTGTGGACAAGAAAGCTGATACCTTCCTCGACCTCTCTACTTGGGGCAAGGGTCTCGTATACGTGAACGGCCACTGCCTTGGCCGCTTCTGGGAGATTGGTCCCCAGCAGACACTCTACGTGCCTGGTTGCTGGCTCAATAAGGGCGAGAACGAAATCCTCATCCTCGACATCAAGGGCCCGCAGGAGAACAAGCTCTCAGGTCTTGAGAAGCCTATCCTCGACGGCCTGCGCAACCCCGTACCCGCTTCACACCGCGAGCCCGGCACCGTGCTCAGCCTCAAGGGCGAGAAGCCTGTGCTCACAGCACGCTTCAAAGCTGGCAACGGCTGGCAGGAGCAGAAGCTCCCCGCAGGCATCGAAGGTCAGTACGTATGTATCGAGGTTGTAAACAACCAGAAGGCTAACGATGCTTATACCGCTATCGCAGAGTGGTACCTGCTCGACGCTGAGGGCAACCGCCTGAGCCGCGAGCCTTGGACCATCCAGTATGCCGACAGCGAAGACAAGAGCAGCAGCAACCGCACCGGTGACCGCATCTACGACCTCCAGGAGAGCACCTACTGGGCTACCGCACAGGGAGCCGAACTGCCCCACCACCTCATCATCAACCTCGGCAGCAAGCAGCAGATTACAGCCCTGCAGTACTTGCCCCGTATGGAAGAGGGTGCTCCCGGTGCCATCAAGGAGTATCGTATCTACGTAAAGGACGAGCCCTTCACCATCGTGAAGGAGTAATCGCCTGACGACATCCGGAGTTCTTGTTAGAGAACCAGGAAAACACATTGCCCCTACGCTCTTCAGTGTAGGGGCAATGCTCGTTAAGGAGGGATAGGAGGAGTCGCTGCCATGAGGAAGATTTTTGCCCGGCAAGCCGATAAAAAAAGTCTGTTTTTGTAATGGTAGACCACTTTTTCTTATTAACTTTGCAAGGAGAAGGCAGAGTGCACACAAAGATCTGACCTCGACAAAACCACTATATATAATATAGAATAGAAAGCTAAGCTGAATATGGACAATTTCATTGTATCGGCCCGTAAGTACCGCCCCTCGACGTTTGACACCGTGGTGGGACAAAAGGCTCTCATCATAACACTCAAGAATGCTATCCTCACAGGCAAGTTGGCACATGCCTACCTCTTCTGCGGTCCGCGTGGTGTGGGTAAGACCACCTGCGCACGCATCTTTGCCAAGTCGATCAACTGCCAGCACCTCACCCCCGAAGGAGAGGCTTGCAACCAGTGTGAATCGTGCCGCGCTTTCAACGAGCAACGCTCGTATAACATACATGAACTCGACGCCGCGTCGAACAACTCGGTAGACGACATCCGCGAACTGATTGACCAGGTACGCATTCCGCCTCAGATTGGCCGCTATAAGGTGTTCATCATCGACGAGGTGCACATGCTCTCGACTGCAGCCTTCAATGCCTTCCTCAAGACGCTGGAGGAGCCACCTCGCCACGCGATCTTCATCCTTGCCACCACGGAGCGGCATAAGGTGCTTCCTACCATCCTCTCGCGTTGTCAGATTTACGATTTCACACGCATCGAGCTGAGCGACATCGTGGAGCATCTGGCAAAGGTTGCCGCTAAAGAGGGTGTAACAGCTGAGGAGTCGGCACTGCACATCATTGCACAGAAAGCCGACGGAGGTATGCGCGACGCCCTCTCGCTCTTCGACCAGATGGTGAGCTACACACAGGGCAACGTCACCTATCAGGGGGTTATCAGCAGTCTCAACATATTGGACTATGACTACTACTTCCGCTTCACTGATCTCTTTTTAGGAAATAAGATAAGCGAGACGATGCTGCTCTTCGATGAGGTGCTGCGCCGCGGATTCGATGGAAGCAACTTCATCACCAACCTCACCGCCCACCTGCGCGACCTGCTTGTAAGCCGCGAACCTGCTACCCTGCCTCTTCTTGAGGTGAGCGCTGATGTGCGCGACCGCTACCGCGACCAAGCACAGAAGTGCCCCGAGCGATTCCTCATACGCGCCATCAAACTATGCAACGAATGCGACCTCAACTACCGCGTGAGTAAAAACAAGCGCCTGCTTGTTGAGCTCACCCTGATACAACTGGCCCAACTGACCGAAGAGGGCGACGATAACGGCTCGGGGCGTAGCCCCCGACGACTGAACCCCCTATTCCAAAAGGCGGTAGCTACCGCCTCGGCAAGCCTTCCGAACAATAGTACGAAGGCTACAGCCACCCCCACAAACGGACAGAGAGTCAGCCCACCCCATCAGTCGCAAACCACACCTACAGCTACAACACAGCAAGCCACACCACCCTCAACGGGAGGTTTTGCTGCGCTTGCCGGGCTCAGCACCTCGCAAGGGCGTACAGTGAGCATGCGCAAGCCTCAGAGCTTGTCGTTGCGCGGACACACCAATTCTCCTGCAGCGACACAGACAGCTGTGCCTACGCCAGTAACGGAGAAGAAGCCAGGTGTCGTAGAGGATTTGCCTGTCAGTGAGGAGGGATTGCGCATCTGCTGGAAACAATTTGCATCAACACTTCCCAAAGAGGAGTCGGCGATGGCAGGACGCATGATGAACATACGACCCAATTTAGGCAAAGGCACCCAATTCACCATCACATTGGACAACAAACTGGTTGAACAGGAAATACGCAACATGAAGCCCCGCATCGAAGCATACCTACGCCAACAGATGCAGAATAGTACAATCAGCATGGAAATTGTCCTGGACGCAACCCAAGGAATACACCGCATCTACAGCCGAGTGGAACAATTCCAGATGATGGAACAGCGCAACAATGCGCTCACTCGCCTAAAAGAGGCCTTTGACCTCGACCTGCAATAACAAATAAGGACCTGACAGGAAGACAGCTGTCCTATGACACGACAAGGTTGCAAATCACTTGCGCCCCTGCATAGGCATTGAGACGCTCCACCAACTCGTGCCGCTGCATCATCAGTTCTTGCCTCAACACGGGCGAAGAGAGTTGCACATAGAGCGTCTGGTTCCGTATAGCTAGATTACGCGTGTAGCGTGCCACGATAGGTCCCATCACATGAGTCCACCCCTGTATAAGCCGATACTCATTGAGCGGCGACTCTAATCCCTGCTGGCGCAAGAATTGACGCAGGAGGTCTCCTATCGGTTCTGATTTAGTACGGCGCATATCACTGTAGCTGTTGAGTCACCATGCCATCCGACACGGTATATAGTTTATAATCGCCCGTAGCCGCTGCCAATATGCGGTCGAGATGTCCGCGATTGACATCAGTAATGAATATCTGCCCGAAAGTGTCACTCGATACGAGATGAACGATCTGCTCCACACGCGATGCGTCAAGACGATCAAAGATATCATCAAGCAAGAGTATGGGAGTCGTATGCCCGGAACGGCGCAGAAAGTCGAACTGAGCCAGCTTAAGCGCAATCAAGTAGGTCTTGTTTTGCCCCTGCGAGCCTTCACGTTTGATAGGATATCCTCCAAGCTGCATCACCAAATCGTCTTTGTGGACTCCGTGCAAGGAGTAACCCATAATGCGGTCCTTGGCACGACCATCACGAATAACATCGAGCAGAGCTCCGCGATCACCATGCGACTGATAATGGAGCGACACCTCCTCACGTTCTCCCGAAATCTGAGAATAAAAATGTTGAAAGGTGGGTGTGAGCCCCTCAATGAAAGCCTTACGGCGCTCATAGATAAGCGCGCCCGATTGGGCCATCATCTCCTCCCACAAGCTCAACAGTTCGGCATCAGGCTCCTGTTCCATCTTGAGCAAAGCATTGCGTTGCTGCAGTGCCTTATCGTAGTTGATCAGTTGTGCCAGATACTCTTTATCGTGCTGAGATATAGCCATATCCATAAAACGCCGACGCTCCTCACTACCTCCAAGAATCAGCTCATTGTCGGACGGTGATACCATTACCAAGGGTATGAATCCCACATGTTCGGAGAACCGCTGATAGGCCTTCTTGTTGCGCTTCAGCACCTTCTTCTGCCTACGCTTCATACCGCAATAGATATCCTCCTCATCGCCCTGCTGGGTTTCGTAAAGTCCCTGAACCACAAAAAAATCAGCTTCGTGGCGCATCACTTGTGAGTCGATAGGATTAGTGGCACTCTTGCAAAACGAGAGGTAATATACAGCATCAAGCAGATTGGTTTTTCCCATACCATTCTGCCCAATGAAACAGTTTACCTTAGGCGAGAAGTCAAGATCGGCCTGCTCAATGTTCTTATAGTTTAGTATAGAGAGTCGTGTCAGTATCATTCAACGTAATCTGGATTATCAGGCAAAGATACGAATAAACGAGCGAGAAATATCAAGCTTGCTTGGATATTTTTTTACAGCGAGTGAAAGTATCTTCGAGTTCCACCTCAAAGATACGAATAAACGAGCGAGAAATATCAAGCTTGCTTGAATATTTTTTACAGAGAGTGAAAGTATCTTCGAGTTCCACCTCAAAGATAATAAGAACTCGCGAGAAAAAGGCAGGAAATTGGGAAATAATGCAATTCGTTGGTAGATTGTTTAATACGCAACGGGCTTCCGTGGTTGTAATGCGGTCCTGAAAGACCGTATATAGATGAGTTAAGATGTAGATTTGCTACTAA
>JAZRDT010000138.1:0-4943 GCA_045660385.1 Bacteroidaceae bacterium
CCGTTTATTTGCAGTTGTTTTCGGCATCTTTCTCCTCTCGTTTTTTGCAAATAGACCACTATTCGCTGCGTCCCGAGAGAATAAATCTACTCAAAAAAACTCTCAACTAAACTCGAAATAAAACCCAAACAGGCTCTCTAGGAAAATACAAGAAGTAAGCGGAGGGTAGAGAACCGATGACACTCTGCCATAAGAGCAAAGAAGTCTATACCTCCGACTTCGGTGCCGCGTAAGCAAACCGCAGGATTTTCCTATCAATATGCTACAAAAATCTTGTACAGGATTTCCGGGCGTTTCGTAGCAAGCTTAACGATATGGCACAATCAGACATATCTCCTTACCTAATATTAAAATCCACAGAAGGTCTCCGAAGAATAGGATTGGTTTGCTTCGAAGTTCTTCTGTGGATTTATGGTCTTAACAAACTCTATTGTCTGTGCGGGGATTTACTTTTCTTGGCAATGCCGAAGATTATTATTTTAATTCTTGCAGAGTTTCTTGCAGACTCCGTTCTTTTGTAAGAAATAAATACCGGAATTCAACGCGTCAACTGCTGCAGCATCGACATTGCCCCGCTTGACACATCGTCCAAAGAGGTCATAGATGCCATCAGGGATGGGTGAGTATGCAGACTTGGCTTCATCAGTCACAAGATGTTCTGTAATAGAATTGGTTTCGTCGTCAAGTGCTGCGGAAGGCAATGGGAAGAGCATCCACTGTCGGTGGGTAGGCGTAGTTGTATCATCATAATCCCACATAGCAACGGTTGTTCCTGCGGCGGTTTTCTCTTCCACAAGATCAAGTCCGTAAGCCTTGTCGTAGGATGACAAAATCTTGAAATATACAGGATCAACGCTCTCTACGTAGAACTCTTGTTCGGCAGCGCCGCCTTCTACGGCATTAAGAGAAGTGCTATTGCTGGCACGACTCGATGTTAATGTCAGTCCGCATGCATTACGCAAAACGTAGGTGTCGCCCTGAGAAATCAAGGTCCAACGCTGTGCAGCATCAGTTACATTGATGTCTTGGATGGTTACCTTGCCGGCTGAACTAGCCGACACTGCACGCTCGGTTTCGTGGCGAGGAATGATGAGATATTCGCGTTCAGATTGCTTGAGATTTACTCCGCAGTCCTTAGCCTTTGTAGCAACGACGAAGGTCATAATGTTTTGAGCTGGGATGTTGACGGTGATGATATTGTTCTTCAATTTGAAGTCTGTGGTAGTGGCAAGATTTTCGTTTGCTGACGTGCGATAAGCTCGTACCTTATACTTATACTTCACCGGTTCAAAGAAGGAAAGGTCGATATTATGGACTGCTGCAGTTCCTTCATTGATCAGTACAACGACGAGGGTATCGCGGGAAGGATTGACAGCAGCAAGCGAGTTGTTGTTAAGCGAAGTGACAATGTCGTACCCCTCCTTGATGAAACGTGTGCATTGCTGGCGCACATAGTAGTTCTTCACCTTGGAATATGTCTGCCTACTGAAATTGCCTTTGATGGTACACCATTGGTCGTTGCCCTCTTCCATATATTGCCAGTCGAACCATGCCTCGGGCTGTATGTAGCGCATGTCGTCAAAGAGTTTCTGAGCAAGGTTAAGGTTGCCGCCTATTCCGCTTCCTCCTTCGCCAACCTCACTCATCCACAAAGGTTTATTTGACTGATAGGCAAGATGACTGATGCGTGCACGGTCGGCGTTATTGCCTCCGTAGGTGTGGGTGTTCCACTGACCTACTAAAGGAAGGACTCCGCTTGATGCATAGGTTTTGAATGTGTTGACCGACTGCCCCACGCTGGTTTCGTCAGATGCGGAAATAACTGTAGACAGTCCTGACTCCTTGAGTATGGGAGCAAGAACCTTGAGGAACTTCACTTGCGAAGATGCATCAAAATGACATCCTTCCTGCCCCCCATTTGCTCCCCAATAGTTGGTGACAGGTTCGTTGAAAGGTTCGAGAGTCTTAAACTCAATGCCGTATACATCTTTGTAGTGCTTACAAACATCTACAAGGTAGTGAGCAAACTCCTCGTAGTATTCTGGTCGCAAATTATCCTTTCCTGCATTGGTATTTCCTGCCACGCAACCGCTATAGGTCATATAGTAAGGGGCGGAGTTGCTGAATGCCTCAAAAACTGCGTCAGGACGCTTCTCCTTGATTTTGAGCATAATCTTTCGTTGGCCAGCATCGCGATCCCAATGATATTCATCGCCGCTGAAATCCTTGAAACCTTCCATCTCGGCACGCAATCCCTTGCCCTCGCCCATATGGTGCTCCGTACAGTTCCGGTTTTGCGGATCGTCGCCTCCACCGATGTTGTAGCGGAAGAAACGATAGTTGAGTCCTGTAGGGCTGACGAGCCAAGTGACGATTTCGTCAATCTTATCGTCATCCCACTCGCCACACATACGCGCCCACCAGCAGAGCGACACGCCCCAACCATCGAAATGCTGACGAACGATGGAAGGGTTGATGAGGTAAGTTGCCGTGTCTGCGGGCAAAGCCGCATTGGGCTTGTCGCTAAAGTACCAATGATGATTTGTTTCTTCACCGTTCTTGTCGGAAAACACCCATTGACCGGCCGTGACGCCATCAGTGCCCAGATATTTGCCGTTAGCTCTGCACCTCAGTCGTACCAGATTATTCGAAACCATCTCGATGGCGTACTTGGCATTGTTGGAGGTAGAGTCGTCGGTAAAGGCCGTGTTCCAATCGCCTTCAAGCGTAAGTACTCCATATCCATTGCTCGCCTTTATGTTGTAGTATCCGCTTCCTACAGGAACAAAGGTCATCATCTGCGCCCCCGCTGCAGCAGGTGCTTCTAATACTCCCCTGCCGCTGCCATCGCACTTAAGATGATTACCGCTACTATGCATAAGATACACTTGTGTCGGTTGGTTAAAACTTGTTTGTGCCTGCAATGACAGAGCACACAACAAAACCAGCACAGTCAGAACTAATAGGGTCTTTTTCATATATCACGATTGTTTTGATTCATAGTAAAATAGCGCATCACACAAATCCCTACAAAAATAGGTAAAAAATGGCAATAATATAGCTGTTGCCCAGAAAAGTTTATCAAACAGATGCTTCCTCCTTATGTATGCTACATTTTTTGTCAGGATTTGCTCGGAATTTCGTTCAAATACTGGATCAAAAAGCTCTAAATGAAGAATACTTGCACTTGCTGCAATAAATATTCAAGTGAACTTGATATTTCTTTCCCGTTTATTCGTATCTTTACGTCGTGAAATCGAAAAATGCATTTTTAGGCATTGTCGATGGATGAGAATAAATTCTAATAATATAGTATAATAAAAGACAATGAAAAAGTTATTTTTGACCGCAGTGACACTGCTGGCCGCCATCACGAGCGGTATGGCGTGTACGAACCTCATCGTAGGTAAGGCCGCATCGGCCGACGGGTCTGTTATCGTGAGTTATTCGGCCGACTCGTACGGCATGTTTGGCTATCTGTGCCATTACCCCGCAGCGGTGCATCCCGAAGGGGCTATGCGCGAGGTGTATGACTGGGATTCAGGTAAGTTCCTGGGCCGCATACCCGAGGCACAGCAGACCTACAACGTAGTGGGTAACATCAACGAGCACCAGCTCACCATAGCCGAGACGACCTTTGGTGGCCGCGAGGAGTTGGTGAACGAGGAGGGTATCATCGACTACGGTAGCCTGATATACATCGCGCTGCAGCGTTCAAAGACTGCTCGCGAGGCTATCGACGTGATGACATCGCTCGTGGAGGAGTATGGCTACTATAGCAGCGGTGAGAGCTTCACCATTGCCGACCCCAACGAGGCGTGGATCATGGAGATGATAGGTAAGGGTCCCGGTCGTAAGGGTGCCGTATGGGTAGCTATCCGCGTTCCCGACGACTGCATCTCGGCTCATGCCAACCAGTCACGCATCCGTCAGTTCCCCTTGAAGGACAAGGAAAACTGCCGCTACTCAAAGGATGTTATCAAGTTTGCCCGCGAGATGGGCTACTTCGACGGTAAGGATGCCGAGTTTGACTTTGCTGCTGCTTACTGCCCAGCCGACTTTGGAGGTCTGCGCTACTGCGATGCTCGTGTATGGAGCTACTTCAACATGTATGCTGATCTGGATATGAACGAGTACCTTCCCTGGGCTATGGGCGACGCTTCGGCTACTCCGATGCCTCTCTTCGTGAAGCCCAAGCAGAAGGTGTCTGTTCGCGAGGTGCAGGCTGCCATGCGCGACCACTACGAGGGCACTCCGCTGGATATCACTCAGGACCTCGGTGCCGGTCCCTGGTCAATGCCTTATCGTCCCTCACCCCTGAGCTTCAAGGTAGATGGCGTGGAGTACTTCAACGAGCGTCCCATCTCAACCCAGCAGACTGCCTTCACCTTCGTGTCGCAGATGCGTAGCTGGATGCCCAATGCTGTGGGTGGTGTGCTGTGGTTCGGTACAGACGATGCCAATATGGCCGTGTTCACTCCCGTATACTGCTGCACCAACGATGTGCCCGAGTGCTACGATGTAAACACTGCCGATGCGGTAACCTTCTCGGAGAAGTCGGCCTTCTGGCTCTTCAACATGGTGTCAAACATGGTATATCCCCGCTACTCGGCTCTTATCGGCGACCTGAAGAAGGCGCAGAAGGCTGCTGAAGATGCTTTTGCTCAGAACCAGCCCAACGTAGAGGCCAAGGCGCTGAAGCTCCATAGCGAGAACCCTGCCAAGGCGGTAGAGATGCTCACCAAATATACAGGCGAGATGGCTCAGTCAACGATGGAGGCTTGGGGCAACCTGGCCAAGTTCCTCATCGTGAAGCACAACGATATGGTGGTGAAGCCCACTGAGGAGGATGGCACATTCAAGCGTACCGAGACCAGTTACGGCGCATCGCCCGTACGTCCCGGATATCCTGAGCACTTCAACCGTCGTGTGGTGAAGGAGAC
>JAZRDT010000139.1:0-27650 GCA_045660385.1 Bacteroidaceae bacterium
GCCGCAGTGTCTACATAGTCGGTCAGGCGTGTCGTCTCACGAAACAGGGTGGTGAGTCGCTGCATCAGTCTCTCTCTCAGTTTCATAGTCGTGTGTGGTTTTGTTGATATTCTGCGACAAACTTACATAAAAAAAGTGAACATTCATACAAATTGGATAGAAAACGAGGCAATATCTGCATCGTTAAACTTTGTTAAAGTATCGAACGATTGGGCTCTTCGCGTGTATGCAATCATGAAAAACGCGTTTTACAGATAGAGCAAACCAAGTACAAACAACAAAAAAGCATACACGCAGATGAAAGCAAAACACACCATCATCGCTTGCCTTACGGCAATCGCAGGATTTACACTTACCGCACATACAGCTTGGGCGCAGGAGAACACAGAAAAGGAGGTACCGCAAAAGGTAGAGACACCGGTCAAGGTGGAGCACAGTGCCGAATGGTATAAGACACAGGAACGTTTGTGGAAAGCCGAGATAGACAAGAATCCGAAAAACGAGGAGGCCTGGAAAAACTATTACTATGCCGTGCGCTATAAGGGGTGGTACGAGGATATTCCCAATGAAGCAGCAGTGCTTACTTCTATTATTGAGAACATGGGTAAAGCTATTCCCGATACCTATACATTGTATGTCACTCGCTTCTACAATAACAACCATGCACAAGACAATCCGGGCATGAGCAAGGCTATCAAGATGCGCCCTGATGCCGTAGACGATTACCCTACATTCATCAGCTATCTGATGCAGACGGGTGATGAGGAGATGATGCGTGACATCTTGACCCGATGGTACAATAGCGGAAGCTATTCGCCTACGCTGCTCAACTATGCCTATAACGAACTTATTGGTCTTGCCCCCAATGCCATCATTTTTGCGCATGGAGACACACAGACGTTCTCCAAGTTAATTCTACAATATGGCAAGGACATACGTCCCGATGTCACTGTTGTCAATACCACATTCTGGTTTTTTTCCCCCACATATCGCGAGCACATGGAAAAGAAACTGGGATTGCCTAGTTTTGCTGAGCGAGTAACCAATGGCACCTATGTTCTAAACGGCATACCTGAAGATGTGATTAATGTTGCATATCATCATCTTATCAATAACACAGACCGCCCCATCTACTTCACCCCAATGGCTGATATGGAAATGCCTAAGTTTACCAACAAGCTATACTCCGAGGGTCTTGTGATACGCTATAGCGAAAAGCCTTACGACAACTTGGCCGTCAAGCGCAAAAACTACGAGGAACTGTACCTCACCGATTACCTGCGAGAAAGTTTTATTCCCGAGAGTTACCCTGCGGCAACAGACCGGTACAATTTCAATTATGTGCCCTGCTTAAAGTCGTTGCTCGACTACTACAAGCAGAGCGGAAACACCGCACGCTACCACGAACTGCACAGTTTGATGATGCGTATTGTGGAGCAAATCAATGTACCCGACGAAGAGAAACTGAAGTACTATGAAGAGATTGACCGCTAACACCCTGAGTGCGCTGACCGATGCTGAGCTAATGCAACGCATCGGTCGCGGCGAGCACAAGGCTTTCGACACCTTATATTATAGGTATGCACGAAGGCTTGGTGGCTTCTTCCTCCGCATGCTCACTTACGACACCGCCAAGGCCGAAGACATGGTGCAGGAACTCTTTGCCCGGGTGTGGACTCATCGCAATGAGTATCGCTCTACTCAGCCCTTTGCCACGTGGCTCTACGCGATGGCCTATAACCTCTGCAAGAATGAGTATCGGCACGAGACCGTGCACCAGGCCTATATAGAACAGTGCCAACAACGGGAGGAGCCTACTGAAGAGTTGTCCGAAGCGATGGAGCGCGATGAACTGCGCCAACGCCTTCGCCAAGTCGTGCAATCGCTCCCCACGGCGCAGCGCGATGCCTTCCTTCTCCACTACGATGAGGAACTTACCATTCCCGAAGT
Source organism: Bacteroidaceae bacterium (assembly GCA_045660385.1). Taxonomy (GTDB): domain Bacteria; phylum Bacteroidota; class Bacteroidia; order Bacteroidales; family Bacteroidaceae; genus UBA1189. Next base: position 1,951 of record JAZRDT010000139.1, read on the forward strand.
GGCCCATATCATAGGATGTCCCGAGGGAACGGTAAAGTCGCGTTTGTATACTGCGCTTGAGAGTGTAAAAAGAATAATGAATGAATATAGATAGAACTATGAACGATAACGAACTGAAAAGAATGGAACAGGAGTCGGCCGAACTCCTTGGTCTGCTACGCGAAGTACGTGATGAAGACAATACAATAATCACGCCATGCCATTGCAAACCCTATGCGCAGAAGGTGCGCCGCACCATCTCGCCCTATTGGCTCGTGGCAGCATCTGTGCTGGGCTTTGTGCTGGGTATGGCTATACCACGAGGTACAAATGAAAAGTCAGAACCCACCTATACGCTGCTTGCTGACAGCAGTTATACTGTGGGACGTAGCCTGGCCTCGGGCGATGTGAACTTTTCATTGCTGGTGGTGAAGTGAAGATTTGTGCTTATCCCGCATCGGTGCTCAGTAAAGAAAATGCAAGCCTATCTTTTATATTCGCTCGTTGAGATTTGGCATTTCGCTCGCCTTGCACTATCTTTGTGCCCTACTATAATAGGTATTAAACATAGACTACATAATTATGGAAAAAGCATTGGATTTGGATTGGTCGAACCTCTCGTTCGGCTACATGAAAGCAGACTATAACGTGCGTTGCTACTATCGCAACGGTGAGTGGGGCGAAGTGGAAGTATCGGATAGCGAGACCATTACCATGCACATGGCAGCTACATGCTTGCACTATGGTCAAGAGGCTTTCGAGGGATTGAAAGCTTTCCGTGGCAAGGATGGCAAGGTACGCGTATTCCGCCTCGATGCTAATGCTGAGCGATTGCAGAGCACCTGTGACGGTATCATGATGCCTCAGTTGCCCACCGAGAAGTTCCGCGAGATGGTAACAAAGGTGGTGAAGATGAACGAACGTTTCGTACCTCCCTACGAGAGTGGCGCATCGCTCTACATCCGTCCGCTTCTCATCGGTACAGGCGCTCAGGTGGGTGTGCATCCTGCAGATGAGTATCTGTTCATGATTTTTGTGATGCCCGTAGGCCCCTACTTCAAGGGTGGCTTTGCTACGAACCCCTATGTGGTGATTCGTCAGTACGATCGTTCGGCACCGCTCGGTACAGGTATATATAAGGTGGGTGGCAACTATGCGGCTTCGATGAAGGCAAACAAGCTGGCTCACGACTTGGGTTACTCGTGCGAGTTCTACCTCGACGCCAAGGAGAAGAAGTATATCGACGAGTGCGGTGCGGCCAACTTCTTCGGCATCAAGGAGAATACCTATGTGACTCCGAAGTCGACATCTATCCTTCCCTCTATCACAAACAAGAGCCTGATGCAGCTGGCTGAGGATATGGGTCTGAAGGTGGAGCGTCGTCAGATACCTATCGAGGAACTCGATACTTTCGAGGAGGCTGGCGCATGCGGCACAGCAGCTGTAATCTCGCCCATCGAGCGTATCGATGATTTGGAGATGAAGCGCTCCTATGTAATCTCTAAGGATGGTAAGCCGGGGCCCATCTGTCGCAAGTTGTATGATACGTTACGTGGCATTCAGTATGGTGACATTGAGGACCGTCACGGATGGGTGACTGTAGTGGAATAAGAAAAAAAGAAAGGGGACTCTCACGAGTTCCCTTCTTTATTATATCAGGATAAATCTTTTCCGTTATTTTGTAAACAGGTCGATGGTTTCACGCACGGCCTCCTGGCATACGGGGCAGTAGACGTCGATGCGGTGGAACCAGTTCATCATACAGTTGGGCCATGGACGATACACACCTTGCTGCAGGTAACCGCCTCCCTCGTAGATTCCCAGCGCCCAAGGCTTCTTGGAATTGAAATCGGGCGATGCGGGGTTCTGTGGGTTGAGTCCCCAGCCGGTACGGTCGGTATTCTTCTCTCTTGCCTCCTCGGGCAACAGACGTCCCCAAGTCTTGGCATCGAGGTCGGTGAGTGTGGTGATGTTTGCCTCCCAAGGCTCTACGCCAGGGAAGTAGAGGTCGCTCATCTCTGTGCCGCCTACATACTCATCGGCCAAGCCTACGAAGAGATGGCCAAACTCGTGGCTATAGGTTTTGCGGGTAGAGGGACCGGGGATATTGGCGGCACTCATGCCGTAGAAGTTGTAGATGCCGCCACCGCCATACTTCTGCGAGTTGGTGAGCACGTAGATAATTTCGTAGGGTACATTAGCTGCGATGTCGAGCACGCGCTGATAGTCTTCGAACATCTGATAGCGCTCAGAATCGAAGGTGTAGTAATGTGCATCGAGCACGGTGCTACGCCAAAGGTTTTCGCCGGGGATGCTCACACCCGATTCCTCGCTGGGAGCCCATACGGCGCGGAAGTTAAACTTGTCGCGATACTCGGTATAGGGCTCGTAGCAGAGGATGTCCTCAGCAAAGGTCTTGGCAGCCTCAATAAACTTGTCCTTCTCGGCTTCGGTGTATCCTTCGGGGATGATAACCACATCGACACGACTTGCAGGATTGCCCGTATAGTGGATGTCAACCGTGCTCAGTGTGGGGCGCGACTTACGGATAAAATAGCTGTCAACGTCAATCTCGTAGGTGAACTTCTTGTGCATCTTGCCTGTAGCATTTTCGCGGGTATAGAACTCTACGATGACATCGTTCTTCGGGTAGGGAAATACGATACCCTCGGGCATGGCCTTGGATGTTTTCTTAGCCTCGGGAGTGCATTGCCACTCGTTGAATAGGGTATTGAAACCGCGTGAGTAGATAACCTTGCCTGAGGCTTTGTCGATAACCTTGAATTGGTGGCTGCCTACATTGCGTTCGTCCACCAGGTAATGCTTGTTTCCAGCCCAGTAGGGCTCCTCAATAACTTCATCAACGTAGAAGTGCTCGCTCGTGGCGTCGCCTGCATGGTAGTAGTCGAAGCGCATGGTCTTGTTCACGAAATAATCGTCGAACTTTACCTGTCCGTGGGCGACGGCAGCCATGCTGATGGCTAAGGCTGTGCATAGGATGTTGCGTATCTGCATAGTATAGTGCTGTTTTTAATTATTCATGATTTTTACCAATTCATCAATGATGTCGGTTGCTACCTCCTTCTTGGCCTTTAGGGGATATTCTGCAGCCGAATCTTTGCTGATGATGGTGATCTTGTTTGTGTCGTGGCGGAATCCTGCGCCTGCATCGCCTAATGAGTTGAGGACGATGAAGTCGAGATTCTTGCGCTGTAGCTTGCTTTGTGCGTTGGCCATCTCATCGTTGGTCTCAAGGGCAAAGCCTACAAGGTGCTGATGAGGCTGCTTCATGCGTCCCAATGCAGCTGCAATATCGTGTGTGGGCTTGAGTCGCAATACGAGATCATCGGCTTCGCGCTTGATCTTGGTATCTGCTGGATTTTCAGGGGTGAAGTCGGCTACAGCTGCGCAAAGAATAGCCGCGTGGGCCTTCTTAAAGGCTTCTGTAGTGGCGGCATACATCTCGGCACATGACTCAACGTCGATGCGACGTATGTTTGGATGTATGGTCTTCATCTGTACGGGGCCTGCCACGAGTGTTACCTCTGCTCCACGAGCAGCACATTCTTCGGCGAGAGCAAAGCCCATTTTCCCTGATGAGTAGTTGCCGATGAAGCGTACAGGGTCAATCTTCTCATACGTGGGACCTGCTGTAATGACGACCTTCTTTCCTGCGAGTTGTCCGGCTTGGGCGAAGTATTGTTCAAGGTAAGCTACGATGTTCTCGGGTTCCTCCATGCGGCCTTTGCCTACGAGGTGGCTGGCGAGTTCACCTTCAGCTGGCTCGATGATGTGATTCCCGTAGCGGCGTAGTATGTTGAGGTTTTCTGTTGTCGATGGGTGGGCAAACATGTCAAGGTCCATGGCTGGAGCGACGAACACTGGTGCTTTCATCGAGAGATAGGTGGTGATGAGCATGTTGTCGGCAATGCCATGAGCCATCTTGCCTATCGATGAAGCGGTGGCGGGGGCAACGAGCATGGCATCGGCCCACTGACCCAAAGCTACATGACTGTGCCATGAACCGTCGCGTTGTGCAAAGAACTCACTGATGACGGGTTTGCTTGTGAGTGCCGATAGGGTGATGGGGGTGATAAACTCCTTGCCGGCAGGTGTGATGACCACTTGCACCTCGGCTCCCTTTTTTATCAGTAGGCGTATGAGCACGGCTGCTTTATAGGCGGCAATGCTACCAGTGATGCCTAATACGATTTTCTTTCCTTGCAGGCTCATCTCATTCCTAACTTAATGCGTGTCAGTACTTGCTTTGTGTTAAGGGTGAAATCGCCCTGCATGATCCAACTGTAGTATCCTGGGTCGCGGCGCAAAACGTCGACCACGGGCATACCTTTATATTTGCCGAAGTTGAACACTTCAATGCCTTTTTCGTTGTAGACGATGCGTCCTGCAAAGTCGACATTGTTGGTGTGCGATGAATACTCGGAAAGCCAGGCTATGTCGTTTTGTAAGTCGGGATAGCGGTCGAGTTGGGCTTGTAGTACTTCGTAGGTGGCGCGGGTGTCGGCGTCGGCGCTATGTGCTCCTTCGAGCTCCTTTCCGCAGTAGAACTTTACGGCTGCAGAGAGGGTACGCTGCTCCATCTTGTGGAAGATGACCTGCACGTCGATAAACTTGCGGCGTGTCATGTCAAGGTCCACACCGGCACGGAGAAACTCCTCGGCCAACAGGGGTACATCAAAGCGGTTTGAGTTGAAACCCGCGATATCGGCGCCTTCGAAATCGGCCGCGATCTCCTTGGCTACTTGCTTGAAGGTGGAACACTCCTTTACATCCTCGTCGTAAATGCCGTGTACTTTTGACGCTTCCTCGGGGATGTGCATTTCAGGGTTGATGCGTAGAGTGCGCGACAACTCATTACCGTTGGGAAATACCTTGAGGTATGAGATTTCTACGATACGGTCAGAAGTGATATTTACTCCGGTAGTCTCGAGGTCAAAGAATACCACCGGGTTCTTGAGGTTCAGTTTCATCGTATTTTCGGTTTTATCAAATATAGGTGCAAAAATAGTGTAAAATTTCGGTATAGCGAAGATTATGCAGTTTAACTTAATAAAAAATAGATTACCTAGCACTGAATTGGTGCGTTTCTTAGACTATATGGGAACTAATAAATGAAGTGCCGATTGCAATGCGTAGTGTGCAGTTGGGAGTAGCGAAATGTTATGAAATGTGAATATACCCCCTTTTTAATCTAAACAATGTTATAGATTGCTGGAATCGGATGAAAACTTTTTGTTATGATAAAAGTTTCCGGTAACTTTGCATCCGATTTTGAGAGATCAAAGGACGATATATGAGTATAGAGAAGACAAACGATAAACCCGAATTGCGCGAGCGCATTATTCTTGCTGCTATCAAACTATTTCAGTTGCATGGTGTCAAGCAAGTGCGTATGGATGATGTGGCCAGTGCGTTAGGTATATCGAAGAAAACATTGTATGAGGTGTTTGCCGACAAGGAGTCTTTGCTGCTCGAAGTGGTGATGAGAACCTCCGACTCATTGCATACTGCTATCAAGGGAATTATGGTAGGGACGGCCAATGTGTTGGAACAGATTTTTCGTCTCTACCAACAGGTAATCGAACATTGCAGGGAGGTTAATCCGTTGTTCTTTACAGAACTGATACGTTATGCTAAGGTAGAAGCCTACTTTGAACGCATACATGTCACACATAGCAACCATGTAAAGGTGTGGTTGCAAGAGGGAGTAAAGCAGGGATTATTGCGTGACGACATCGACTACGAAGTGTTTTTGATGCAAGACGGATTCCAAATAGATAAACTGCTGAGAAACCCCGCGGTGCGCGAACACCCTACGGAGGTGATATACCGCTCGGTGGTGTTGGTGCTACTGCGCGGCATGGCGACAAGCAAAGGGCTGGAGATAATAGAGAATATAAATAACAACATATAACAAAAGACAACGTAAATGATGAAAAAAATGTGTACTGTCGGCAAGCGGCCGATAATGATGGTTGCTCTCTGCCTCTTCGCAATGGGCACTATGGCACAGGAGAGGTTGGCGCTGACACTTGAGCAGGCAATAGAGATTGCCTTGAGCGACAACCCGACTATTCAGGTGGCTGAACAGACTGTGGAGTTGAAGAAAATCTCCGATAAGGAGACGGTATTGGGCCTACTGCCCGAGGCTTCACTTTCGGGTGCCTATACCCGAACCATCAAGAAGCAGACGATGGTGATGATGGGACAGAAGATTGAGATTGGTATTCCCAATCAGTATCAAGGCGGATTGACCGTGAGTTTACCTATCTTTGCCCCCACGCTCTACAAGAGCATGAAACTGACCAAGACCGATGTGGCATTGGCCGTAGAACAGGCACGTGCATCGAAGCAGGATCTCGTGAATCAGGTGACCAAAGCTTTCTATCAGACGCTGTTGGCGCAAGACAGCTATGCTGTGCTGGAAAAGAGCTTCGCGCAGAGCGAGGAGAACTTTCGCATCGTGAATGCCAAGTTTGAGCAGGGCCGCGTGAGCGAGTTCGACAAAATCAGTGCCGAAGTACAGATGCGCAATCTGAAACCTTCGGTCATTTCGGCACGCAATGCGGTAGAACTCTCTAAACTGCAACTGTTAGTGTTGATGAACATTGATCCGGAAACGGAGTTCGAACTCGTGGGTAGTCTCAAAGACTATGAAGAGAGCGTGTATGCTGGTGTGCTCACTGCTGATACCAACTCACTGAAGAACAACAGCTCGTTGTTGCAGTTGGATGCCAATGTGAAGATGTTGCAGCAGAGCCTCTCCATCAACAAACAGAACTTTGCTCCGATAGTGGCACTGCAGTTCAACTATATGTATACCTGCATGACTGATAACTTCAAGTTTAAGGATTACGAGTGGAACCCCTATAGTAATGTGTCGTTGAGCGTAAGCATACCTTTGTTCAAGTATAGCAACTTCTCTTCTGTAAAGAAGACCAACTTGCAAATCAGCCAGCTGATGCAGAATCGTGACTACACTGCACGCCAGCTTGCCATGCAGCAGCAGAGCTATCTCAATAGTATGGCTGCTAGCGCTGAGCAAGTGTCGAGCAACAAGGAGGCCATCACTCAAGCCGAGAAGGGGCGCGACATTGCCGAGAAACTCTACGAGGTAGGTCGTGGTACCGTGCTTGAACTCAATAGCGCTGAGGTGGCACTCACCCAAGCACAGCTGACCTATGCACAGTCTATATTCGACTACTTGAGTGCCAAAGCCGACTTAGACAAACTGCAGGGTAAGGATTACGTGAAGTGATTGTAAACAAAGGCTATTGTCATCCTGAACATGCGAAGGATCTTGCGCAATACGATGCGAGAGGCTTCAATACGTTCAGCATGACACAAATGAAAACAATAAAAACTATATAAAGAAATGAAAAGAAAAACATTCTCGTTTGCAGCCGTGGCCATGACGCTCTTGCTGGCTGCTTGCGGCGGAAAGCCCCAAACCGCACAAACCACAACCGTAGCAGATGTTAAGCCGAGCGTGAAGCTCGCACAGGTATCTGTACGCCCCGTTGACCAAGTACGCGACTATGTAGGTACCGTACAGGCCGAAGTAAAGAACAATATTGCTCCTCAGAGCCCAGGACGTATTAATAAAATCTTTGTGGAGGTGGGCGATCACGTACGCAAAGGACAGAAACTGGTGCAGATGGATGCTGCCAACCTGCAGCAGCTGACCTTGCAGATTGAGAACCAGAAGGTAGACTTTGCCCGCATCAAGGAATTGTATGCTGTGGGTGGTGTCTCAAAAGCTGAGTTTGATAACGCTAAGATGTCGCTCGAGGTGTCAGAGACTCAGTATAACAACATTATGGAGAATACTCAATTGCTCAGTCCCATCGATGGTATCGTGACCGCACGCAACTACGATAGCGGTGACCTCTATGCTGGTGCTGCCATCCTCACCGTTGAGCAGATTCGTCCCGTGAAATTGCTCGTCAACGTATCAGAAAACTACTACTCTAAGGTGAAGAAGGGCGACAAGGCCATCATCACACTCGATGCTCTGCCCGGTGAGACATTCACCGCTACCGTATCGCTTAAGTATCCCACTATCAATGCTGCTACCCATACCTTCCCCGTTGAGCTGATGCTCAGCAACCAGGATGAGAAGGTGCGCCCTGGCATGTTTGCTCGCGCTCAGCTCAACTTCGGCACCGAGAATCATGTGGTAGTGCCCGATATGGCTGTAGTGAAGCAGCCCGGTTCAGGCGAACGCTTCGTGTATGTATATAATAATGGTAAGGTAAGCTACGTGAAGGTAGAACTTGGCCAGCGCCTCGGTGATGCTTATGAACTTATTAGTGGCGTATCCGATGGTGCAACCGTAGTAGTTGCCGGTCAAAGTCGCTTGACTGATGGTGTTGAAGTGAGAGTGGAGAAATGATATTAATTCTGAATTCTGAATGTTGAATTCTTTGCCCTTCTATCCTATTGATGCGCATAGCCAATTCATAATTCATAATTCAAAATTCAAAATTAGACAACATGAGTTTATACGAAGGTTCGGTTAAGAGACCGATTATGACCGCACTCATCTTTGCCGCTATTGTGGTATTTGGTGTGTTCTCGGTTACTAAGCTTCCCGTCGACCTGTATCCCAAGATGGAGGGAAATGTCATTATGGTAATGACCTCCTACTCGGGTGCCAGTGCGTCGGATATTGGAAACAATGTGACACGCGCCTTGGAGAGTACACTCAACTCGGTGGCCAACCTCAAGCACATCACCTCGCGCTCATCGGAGAATATGTCGCTCATTACCCTTGAATTTGAGTACGGTCACGACATCGATGACCTCACCAATGATGTGCGCGACAAACTTGATATGATTTCATCGGCATTGCCCGATGCGGTAAGTACGCCCATCATCTTCAAGTTTGACTCCGACATGATGCCTATCATGATCCTTTCAGTGCAGGCCGACCAGTCTACCAACGGACTCTACAAAATCCTCGATGACAACGTGGCCAACCCTTTGGCACGTATCCCTGGTGTAGGTTCGGTATCGATTGGTGGTGCTGCAGAACGTGAGGTTTATGTATACTGCGATCCTGTAAAGTTGGAGGCATACAATCTCAGCATCGAAGCCATCAGCCAAATGATTTCGGCTGAAAATATGAACATCCCCGGTGGCTCGTTCGATATCGGTAACGAGACCTTCCCGCTTCGCGTAGAGGGCGAATTCAAGGACCCTAAGGAGATGGAGAACATCATCGTGGCATCTGTCGGAGGTAGTGATATCTACCTGCGCGATGTTGCTGAGGTGGTAGATACCATTCAGGAACGCGGACAGATGACCTATACCAACGGTGTGCGCGGTGCTACCATTGTGGTACAGAAGCAGTCGGGTGCTAACTCGGTGGAAATTTCTAACAAGGTGCTTGAGATGCTCCCCAAACTGCAGGAAAACCTGCCCTCTGATGTGAAAATCGGCCTCGTAGCCAACACATCAGAAAATATCGAGAACTCTATAGGTGGTCTTGCCGAGACCGTATTCTACGCCCTCTTGTTCGTAGTCATCGTGGTGTTCCTCTTCCTCGGCCGTTGGCGTGCTACCTTCGTTATCGGTATCACCATTCCCATCTCGCTGGTAGCCTCGTTTATCTACCTTGCCATTTCGGATGGTTCGCTCAATATGATTTCGCTTGCCTGTCTTTCTATCGCCATCGGTATGGTGGTAGACGATGCCATCGTAGTACTTGAGAACGTAACCACACACATCGAGCGTGGTGCCGACCCCAAGCAGGCTGCTATCCATGCCACCAATGAGGTGGCCATTTCCGTTGTGGCCTCTACGCTGACGATGATTGCCGTGTTCTTCCCCATGACACTTGCTGGTGGTATGATGGGTATGATGTTCAAGCAGTTGGGCTGGATGATGTGCGTTATCCTTACCGTGTCTACCGTATCTGCTCTTACTTTGACTCCTATGCTCTGTTCACAGTTGCTGAAGTTAAAGAAGAAGCACAGCTCGTTCTACAATATCTTCTATTTACCCATTGAGCGTATGCTCGATAAACTCGATGCATGGTATGGTCGTATGATTGACAAGGCCGTTCGTCACCGCAAGACCATACTCTTCACCTGCGTCTTCCTCTGCGTAGCCTGCTTCTTTAGCGCCAAGTTTGTGGGCACAGAGTTCTTCCCCTCTTCGGACGATAGCCGTATGACCGTGAAACTCTATATGCCCATTGGCACCCGCACAGAACGCACGCATACTATTACTAAGGAATTGGCAGAAAAGTGGATGAAGGACTTCAAGGATGAGGCACGCGTAGTCAACTACACCGTAGGTCAGGCCAGCGAGGACAACACCTTTGCATCGATGCAGGACAATGGTAGCCACATTGGTTCGTTCAATATCACTCTCGTTGATCCAGATGAGCGTGAGCGCACCTTGTTCCAGATTTCTGAGCTTATCCGCACCGATCTCAATAGCTATCCCGAGATAGAGAGATTTACCGTAAGTGCCGGTGGTAACTCTGGTATGGGCGGACAGTCGAGCATCGACTTCGAGGTCTACGGTTATGATTTCGATGCTACAGATAAGGTTGCCAAAGAACTCCGTTCCGAGCTGCTCAAACTCAATGGTGTGAGTGAGGTTCGTATCAGCCGCAGCGACTACCAACCCGAGATACAGGTCGACTTTGATCGTGAGAAACTCGCTCGTCACGGCCTTAACCTCAGCACTGCAGCTACCTATCTGCGTAACCGCATCAATGGTTCTACCGCTTCGTACTACCGTGAGGATGGCGACGAGCACTACATCAAGGTTCGTTATGCTCCCGAGTATCGTACTAGCATTGAGGATATCGAGAACATCCTTATCTATGGTACCGGTGGCGGTGCTGTGCGCGTCAAGGATGTAGGCACCGTAGTGGAACGCTTCTCGCCCCCTACCATTGAGCGTAAAGACCGCGAGCGTGTCAACACCGTCAAGGCTATTATCAATACAGGTGTGCCTATGGGTGTCATCGTAGCTGAGTCAAACAAGATTATCAAGGATATGGACATTCCATTGGGTATCAATGTGAACCTCGCTGGTGACTTTGAGGAGCAGCAGGAGTCGTTTGCTGACCTCGGCCTCTTGGGTGTACTCATCATCCTACTCGTGTTCATCGTGTTGGCCTCACAGTTCGAGTCGTTCACCGACCCCTTCATTATCATCACCGCCGTGCCGCTCTCTATCGCAGGTGTAATCCTTGCCTTGGCAATTACGGGCACCAACCTCAACGTGATGAGTCTTATGGGCTGTATTATGCTTTTCGGTATTGTAGTGAAGAATGGTATCGTACTTATCGACTACACCAAGTTGTGCCGCGAACGTGGTATGAGTGCTATCCAGGCTTCTGTCACTGCAGCCAAGAGTCGTTTGCGTCCCGTACTGATGACTACACTCACCACCATTCTCGGTATGGTGCCTATGGCCATCGACAAGGGTGAGGGTGCCGAGATGTGGCGTCCGTTGGGTATCTCCGTTATCGGAGGTCTTACCGTGTCTACCATTCTGACCCTCGTGCTTGTACCCGTGCTCTACTGTATGTTCTGCGGTGCAGGATTCAAGAAAGCTCGTCGTAAGCATAGCAAGCAATTGGTGCTTGACGCTTATTGGGCAGAGAATAAGGACTCAATGATCAAGAGTAAGAAGAGAAGAAAAGAGAAATATTAATTCCGAATTATACTGATATGAAATCAATATTTATCGCCTACGACCAGGCTTACCAAGAAAAGATACTCTTTACGCTCGACCACTTCAACTGTCGCGGTTTCTCAATGTTCCCGCAGATTCAGGGGCGTGGTAGCAAGACCGGCGAACCTCATTATGGTAGCCACGCTTGGCCCTCTATGTGCTCTGCTGTGCTCACCGTAGTGCGCGATGAACAGGTCGATCCCCTGTTAGCCGAGTTGCATCGTATTGACAAGGAGACTGAACGTCTCGGCCTTCGTGCCTTCGTGTGGGATGTAGAGAAGACTATCTGACACTTGCACGAAAAGTAAGTTTGTATAAAGGAAAATGCGGGCATATCGATAGATAAGCCCGCATTCTTTATGAACGAATAATCATCAGTCTTGCTTTGCCTCGTCTTTACTTCGAGGGAGTATCAGATTTAACACGACACCTACCAAGGCTGATAATCCGATGCCGCCGATTGTAATGTTCCCGAATGTCATTTCTGCTCCACCGATACCAAGCGTTAAGATAAGGGACGCTATCACGAGGTTGCGTGTGTTGCCAAGGTCTACCTTGTTCTTTATCAAATTATTTACGCCCACAGATGCTATGGTTCCGAATAGCAACAACATAATGCCACCTAAGACAGCGTTAGGAATGGTCTTGAGAAGGGCGCTCACCTTTCCTAATACAGAGAACAGAATGCCAAAGATGGCAGCAATGCGGATGACGGCAGGGTCGGTAATCTTGGTGAGTGATATTGCACCGGTAACTTCCGAGTAGGTGGTTACGGGAGGGCCTCCTATGCATGCGGCTGCAATACAGGCCAGTCCGTCACCTAACATGGTACGGTGCAAACCGGGGTCCTTGACGAAATCCTTTCCTGCCACTTCGTTGATGGCATAAACGTCACCTATGTGTTCAATGACGGGTGCAATGGCTACAGGCACCATGAAGATGATTGCTTCCCACGAGAGTTCCGGGCGAACAAATGCAGGGAGAGCAAGCCAGGGGGCGTCAATGATAGGCTGGAAGTCTATTAGTCCGAAAATTATGGCAGCAATGTATCCAACCACGATGCCGGAAAAGATGGGGATGAGGCGTAGCAGCCCTTTACCGAACATCGAAACGATAATTGTGGTCAACAGGGCGATGATAGCAAGAACCCAATTCTCCTTTGCCATATCAACACCAGTACTTGCTAAGGATAACCCGATGAGCATGATGACCGGGCCTACTACGATAGGAGGGAACAGGCGTGCAATGAATCCCACTCCACGAAGTCGGATTAGAGCGCTCATGATTCCATATACAGCTCCTACGGCTACAAGACCCGATAGGGTTCCTGGCAAACCATACAGCTCTGTGGCCTTGACGATAGGAGCAATGAATGCAAAGCTGCTTCCCAGGAAGATGGGAACTTTACCCTTCGTTACCAAGTGGAAGATGAGTGTACCCACACCTGCTGTGAATAGGGCGACAGATGGGTCCAAACCCACCAACAAGGGTACTAGTACGGTCGCCCCGAAGGCAACGAAAAGGAATTGGGCGCCTACGACAGTCTTCTGGATAGGGCCGAGGTCTTTATTGTTCTTCATGAGTATAAAAACTTGGTTACCGCAAATGTAGTGATATTTATATGAAAAAGAGATGTATTATGAGAGAAAATGAAAATTTAGTTGTTGTAGGTCGTTTGGGTAACGAAAATATTGCTATTTTTGCGAGTAGAACCATGATTTACGCAAAAAAAAGCATAACTAAACAACTTTAAAGGTATGGCATTACACATTATTGATCATCCGTTGGTGCAGCATAAACTTAGTATTATGCGCGATAAAGAGACCTCAACAATGAAGTTTCGCGAATTGTTGCAGGAAATAGCTATGTTGATGGGATACGAGATTACTCGCGATTTTCCCTTGACGTACGAAGATATAGAAACTCCTCTGATGCCTATGAAGGCTCCTAAAATTGCAGGAAAGAAGGTGGTGATAGTGCCTATTTTGCGTGCCGGTCTCGGCATGGTAGATGGTCTGATGAAACTCATGCCTTCGGCTCGTATCGGACATATCGGTTTGTATCGTGACGAAGAAACATGTTTGCCCGTGTTCTATTACTATAAGATGCCGGTAAGCAAGGATCGTTTGGTGATTCTCACCGACCCTATGCTAGCCACCGGAGGAAGTGCCTGCGATGCAATCTCGCGTTTGAAGAAGGATGGCTATACACGGATTAAATTGATGTGTCTTGTAGCATCTCCCGAGGGAGTGGAGGCCGTCAATAAGCTGCACCCCGATGTTGATATCTATTTGGCCTCACTTGACGAGGGCTTGAACGATAGGAACTACATCCTTCCGGGTCTCGGTGATGCAGGCGATCGCATCTTCGGAACCAAGTGATAGTTCCGTACTGATATTTGTTCCGGCTTTGTAGGCTGTAAAAAAACAAAAGGAGGCAACTGCCTCCTTTTGTTTTTTATTGCTTATTGCTTATTTCTGTGCAATGGAAATGGTTGTTTCCTTGAGCAACGGAGAGGTGAATGTCACCTTCAGAGGAGCATTTCCCTTGGAGGCTTGTACGTAAGCCACGAGATAGCCCTGGTGGGCACGGCGTTGACGCGCTTTGGGGTGGCTCATATCGCTGTTGTCATTGTTCTCCAAACCGAGCAACTGGGCTTGTCCCTCAATCTGGCAACTGATCATGTTGTCGGCAAGTTTAACCACTACTCCCTTCTCGTCGAGGACCTCCACGAGAATCTGATAGGTGGGCTGCTCAATCGCTTCGCGTGGTTGGGTCTGTGTCTCTAACAGCGTTGCGCGTAAGCTGTAGGGTCTATCGCAGGTCTGAATGGTATAGGTTGCCTGAAGGTTGCCCTCCTTGTCATATCCTTCTGCGACAAGTGTTCCGTCGGCGTAGGGGATGTCCCAATGTATCATACCGTGCTTGTCATCGTAAGGACGCATTTCACCAATGACCTCGCCGTTGAGTTTGAGTTGGGCCTGAGCTGTGTTGGTGTAGCACACTACACGTACCTGCTCACCATTGCGATAGTTCCATGAGTCACCGGCATCGATAGAGAGGTTGTCGCCCCAGCGGCCACGGCCACGACGATAGGTTCCGATATATATCATAGGCTTGTCGCTCCAATGGGCCTCACGGAACTTACCGCGGGGCTTGGCATAGTTGGCGAAGTTGAGCAATCCGGTATTGAGACCACGTGAAGGCCATGAACCGGATTCACCCAGGTAGTCGGTACCTGTCCAGATGAACTGACCGAAGATGTGTTGCTTGTCGCGTACATCCTTCCAAGCAGAGAAATCGCTGCGGGTCTCACTGCCATAGATGATACGGTTGGGATATTTCTTGTGGTCGGTATCGTAACGGTCCTCGGTGTAGTTGTAGCCTACCACGTCTACCGCTTCCGGATATTCCGTCTCGTTACTCATCACTACGCCGGCCAAGGCACCTGTTACGGGGCGCGAAGAGTCTACGGAGCGAATGCATGCAGCTAGGCGCTTGGCGATCTTGCCTATACGCTCAGCATGGGGACGTTCGGGGTCGTAGCCGCCAAACATAGGCTGACTGATGCTGCTTCCGTCAAGCACAGGGTGTGAGTAGGGGTCATTGGGATAGTCTACCTCATTACCGACACTCCAAAGGAATACGCTGGGGTGGTTGCGGTCGCGGCGAACAATGTCTGTGATGTCACGCTCGATCCACTCTTCGAAGAAGTCGAATGTGCCTTCATAGCCGGGTTCACCCTTGTTCCATCCCTTTATCCATTTACGTTTGGGGAACTCCCATTCGTCGCTGCCCTCGTCCATGACGAGCATGCCGAGTTCGTCGCACAGGTCATATACGATGGGTGCTTGCGGGTTGTGGCTCATGCGGATGGCGTTGGCGCCCATTGCTTTAAGCGACTCTATACGGCGACGCCATACCTCGTTAGGAACCACTGAGCCCAACACACCGGCATCGTGATGCAAGCATACGCCCTTGACCTTCATGTTCTCTCCGTTGAGGGCAAAACCCTTGTTGGCATCAAATTCTAATGTACGTAAGCCTGCGCGTACTTCGGTCTGGTCAATCAACTTGCCATCGGCCAGAAGCTCTACGCGTAAGGTATAGAGATAGGGATCGTTCAAGTGCCAGCGGTGAGGGTTCTTCAATTGGCAGGTTGCGATAGGCAACTGCTGATTCTTGGTGTTGGCCTCTACTGTCACATTCTTCGTGGTTGAAGCTACCTGCTTGCCTTGTGCATCCAGCATGGTGATGCGTGTCTGCACCTTTTGGGCCGAACCGGTGAAGTTATCTACAGCTACATCCACTTCGACAGTCGCGCTGCGGTCGGTAAGTTTGGTAGCGCGATAGGCTACGCCCCACTGCGAAAGGTGCATGTCGGGAGCCGATACCAGATACACATCACGATAGATGCCCGATCCTGTATACCAGCGCGAGTCGGCATAGCGGCTATGGTCCACACGTACGGCAATGACATTTTCGCCCTTCTTCAGATAGGGAGTAAGGTCATACATGAACGATACGTAACCGTTGGGACGGTTTCCGAGATGATGTCCGTTGAGGTATACGTCGCTGCGGTTGTATACACCCTCGAAGTAAATGTAGTGGCGTGCAGCCTCGTCGTTTATGGTGAAGTGCTTGCGGTACCAGCCAATGCCACCGGGCAGATAACCCGTACAACTTGCCAAGGCCTGTGAGGGGGCGCTCTCTACGCTCCAGTCGTGGGGTAGGGTGAGGGGGCGCCAACGGCTATCGTTGAAGTCGGGACGATAGGCTGTGCTGTCGTCGGCAAGGACAAAACGCCATTCAGAGTTAAACTTGTCGGCGTTGCCGAACGATACCTGCGCAAAGGTGGCAAGACCTATCAGCGAGGTGAGAAGTGTGAGTAGTGTTCTCCTAGTTTTCATAATAGATATAGTATTAGTGTTTCTTATTATGTATATTTTTAATATAGACTATCTGTAGCGATAAAGGTTTAAGATGAAGTGTGAATATATGGCATATTGCATTTACGCTTGAAGGGTACTTGCCGCAGCTTCGCGATTAAAATAAAAAAAGAGGTAATGTGACATTACCTCTTTTTATTTTGTTCTGCCGATGAGAATTACTTCTTCTTGCCGTTGAATTCGTCAGAAATTGTCAATTTCTTGCGACCCTTAGCGCGACGAGCAGCCAATACACGACGACCATTAGCGGTAGCCATTCTCTCACGGAAACCATGCTTGTTCTTTCTCTTTCTCAGAGAAGGTTGGAATGTTCTTTTCATTGCTTTGTACTATTTTATTTTGTTCTTCTTTTTCTTTAATCTGCGTCCTATCAGTCGTTAGGCTGCGTAATCGGGTTGCAAAAGTAGACACTTTTTTTCAATTCACCAAAAAAAGCGCTGATTTTGTGCAAAAGATTTGGGCATTTTGCTGTTTTCTTGTAATTTTGCACCCGGAAAACAGCAGAAATGTAAAAAATAAGTATAAATAAAAGACAAGAGAAAGTTATGATTAATGCTCAAGACATCAAGAAAGGTACCTGCATCCGTATGGACGGCAAGTTGTACTTCTGTATCGATTTCCTTCATGTAAAGCCCGGTAAGGGTAACACCTTCATGCGTACCACACTCAAGGACGTAGTTGATGGTTACGTATTGGAGCGTCGCTTCAACATCGGTGAAAAGCTCGAAGACGTTCGCGTAGAGCGTCGTTCACACCAGTACCTCTATCAGGAGGGTGAGGACTACATCTTCATGAACAACGAGACCTTCGACCAGCACCCCATCGCTAAGGAACTCATCACAGGTGTGGATTACCTCAAGGAGAGCATGGATGTAGAGGTTGTTGTTGACGCTTCTACCGAGACCGTACTTTACGCAGAGCTTCCCACCAAGGTAGTTCTTCAGATCAGCTACACCGAGCCCGGTCTCAAGGGTGACACTGCTACCAACACACTCAAGCCCGCTACACTCGAGACAGGCGCTGAGATCCGCGTACCTCTCTTCATCAACGAGGGTGAGTATGTTGAGGTTGACACTCGCGACGGCTCATACGTTGGTCGTGTGAAGATGTAATAATGGACAAACTGACAATCAATCGTTGGGCCGAAGAAGACCGTCCCCGCGAGAAGATGATAAGCAAAGGAGCTCAGGCGTTGACCAACGCTGAGCTCCTTGCTATTCTTATAGGCTCGGGCAACGATGAAGACTCGGCCGTAGGGCTCATGCAGAAGGTGCTGGCTGCCTACAACAACAGTGTCGATCGGGTAGGGCGGCTCAGTGTAGACGAACTATGCCGCTTCAAGGGTATCGGTCCTGCCAAGGCTGTCACCATCCTTGCTGCCTGCGAGCTGGGACGTCGGCGTGCCGTAGAGCACCCTGAACGCCGGCAGATACGCTCGGCCGCCCAGGTGTATGATTACTTCTATCCTCTCATGCGCGACCTTCCCGTAGAGGAGTGCCATGTGTTGCTGCTCAACCAGTCGTCTGCAGTCATCGACTCGGTGCGCATCGGCATGGGCGGACTCACCGAGACGGTAGTCGACGTGCGTCTCATCCTGCGCGAAGCCCTACTGAAGCGCGCCACATCACTCATTCTCTGCCACAACCATCCGTCGGGCAACCTGCGCCCCAGCACCCACGACGACCATCTCACCCGCCAGGTCAGGGAGGCTGCCCGACTGCTCAATATCGCCCTGATCGACCACATCATCTTCACCGACGGAGGCTACTATAGCTATGCCGACGAGGGGAAATTATAAATTAATTGGCAATTGACAATTGACAATTCACAATTAATACTTACCTTTGCGTACATGAATGAGAATGACAAACTCGCGTTGCAAGAACGCATCATCGAAGCACTCAAGACAGTGTACGACCCTGAGATTCCCGTCAACATATACGACTTGGGACTAATCTACCGTATCGAACTTATGGATGATGGCCGGGCCGAGGTGGATATGACGCTCACTGCCCCCAATTGCCCTGCGGCAGATTTCATTATGGAGGATGTGCGCATGCGTGTCGAAGGCATCACAGGCATCACAGCCGCTACCATCAATCTGGTGTTCGAACCCGAATGGGATAAGGATATGATGAGCGAAGAGGCGAAGCTGGAGTTAGGATTTATGTAAAACATAATGCTGAATTTTGAATGATGAATTCTAAAACAAAACAGCCTGGCGCAACAATCCCTTGCAATAGAATCTGTAATTCATAATTCAGCATTCAGCATTCAGAATTAATAATCATGGTTTATTTCATCTCCGACGCACACCTGGGCTGCCGCGCACTCACCTCGATGCGTATGCGTGAACGCCGTTTGGTCAATTTTCTCGATGCGATAAAGCACAAGGCTACGGCCGTGTATATGCTGGGCGACATATTCGACTTCTGGTTCGAATACCGCAACGTGGTGCCTAAGGGATTTACCCGCTTCTTGGGCAAGGTGAGCGAACTCACCGACCATGGTGTAGAGGTGCACTTTTTCATCGGTAACCACGACCTCTGGTGCAAGAAGTATCTCACCGAGGAGTGTGGTGTCATCATGCATTACGAACCGATGACTGTGGATATCGAGGGCAAACTCTTTTATCTGGCTCATGGCGACGGGTTGGGCGACCCCGACCGCAAGTTCCGTTTCTTGCGCGCCATGTTCCACAATCCGGTGTTGCAGTGGCTGTTTGCCGGTGTACCCTCCCGCTGGGGATTGGAGTTCGGCCTTGAATGGGCCAAGCATAGCCGTCTGAAACACGAGAAGGAGGGTGCGCCTCGATATGAGGGTGAAAACAAGGAGCCGCTCATCATCTACTCCAAGGAATATCTCAAGTCGCACCCCGACATCAATTACTTCATCTATGGGCATCGTCATATCGAACTCGACCTCATGCTTACGCGCGAGTCCCGACTGCTCATTCTGGGCGACTGGATTGAGCTCTGCACCTATGCCGTATTTGATGGCAACACGTTGCGCCTGGAGAACTATATCGAAGGCGAAACGCAACCATAACAATATCGAAAACACTAAACACTAAACACTAAACTAAATCCCTATGAAACGTATCTTTTCTACCGTGCTGCTATGTGCAGCTTCATTAGGTCTCTTTGCTCAGGAGAGCAAGCAGGAAATTATCAAGCAGGGTTGGAACTTCGGTCCTCTTCCCGTAGTGGGCTGGGATAGTGACCTCGGCTTCCAGTATGGCGCCTGTGTCGACATCTTCAACTATGGTGACGGCACCAACTACCCCTCCTATAACTATAAGATGAACCTCGAGGCATCGACCTATACCGGCGGTTCATCGCTCCTGCGCTGCTATGGCGATTTCAAGACCCTCATCCCCGACGGCAAGCTCTTCTTCGACTGCACCTACTTCAATGCCAAGAAATTCGACTTCTACGGCTTCAACGGCTACGCTTCGCCCTACTTTGGTCCCAGTTTCGGACATCTGGATGGCGAGAAGTCTGAGTTCTACTGGATGCGCCGCAACCAGTTCCGCCTCGTCACCAGCGTGCAGCGCCGCATCGTGGGCAACCTCCACTGGGCCGCAGGTTTCGGCTACTACAACATCGTGACCGGCAACGTGAACCTCGAGGGCTATAATGGACAGAACACCCTCTACCAAATGTACCGCAATGCAGGCCTCATCCGCGACAACGAAGCCCATGGCGGCAATGTGCTCCAGCTCAAGGCCGGACTCGTCTACGACACCCGCGACCACGATAGCGATCCCACCCGCGGCATCAACGTCGAGGCCACCCTCGTAGGCGCCCCCGACATCATCGACCGCGAGGGATACAGCAACCTCGGCTTCACCTTCGTGGGCAGCCAGTACGTACCCGTATGGAAGGATAAGCTCACCTTCGCCTACCGTCTCGGTCTACAGACCAAGCTCGCGGGCGAGATACCCTACTACTTCATCAACAACCTCAACACCCTCTTCTTCCGCAAGGTGTATACCGAGGGTCTCGGTGGTAATGCATCGGTTCGCGGCATCAACCGCAACGGCGTAGTGGGTAATGGCATGGCATGGCTCAACACAGAGTTCCGTTGGCGCATCGTCAACTTCCGCTTCATTAACCAAAACTTCCACATCGCCCTCAACCCCTTCTTTGATATGGGACAGGTCATCCAGCCCTATCGTCTCGAGGAGCAGAAAGAGGCGTATAGAAATAGCCTCGTGTATGGCGCCGTTAATGGTCCAAATTGTTTCTACTCAGGCGACGAAGAGAAGTTGCATGCAACTGCAGGTTGTGGCTTGAAGATTGTGATGAACCGCAACTTCGTCATCTCTGTCGAGATGGCCCGCGCCCTCGATAACCGCGACGGACAGAAGCTGTGGAACAACATCGGTTTCAACTACCTCTTCTAATAGATTATAGATTAAGCGTCGAAAAATAAAAAGCATCCGCAGAACCCTGCGGATGCTTTTTATTGTATAAGCCTGTCGGCTGTTTGCCATGTTCACTTGCAGCGGCGCAGCAGCTCCTCGAGGCGCGGGTGCAGATGCTTGTTGCAGGTCCACTGCCAGTCGCTCCAGGTGTGCAGAGCGAAGGTGTTGTAGTCGTAGAAGAAGGCTACGGCAGGGATGAGCAACAGGATAGCCAGCAGGGCGGGCACGAGGGGTAGCGTGCACAGGGCCACGATGCTCCATAGGATGATGAGCAGAGGCCACAGGGCGAGGTTTACGCCCAGGCGTGCGGTGTTGCAGAAGGCCTTGTCCTTGAGCTTGCCCACGATGATGTGCGATGTCAGCCATGCGGGCAGGGTCACCAGTGCGCAGAAGAGGTAGTAGGGTAGTGCGCAAAGCAGGGCCACTGAGTTGCCGATGGAGGCAATGAGCGGGTGCTTGTGACTGGTCGACGAGGGGTGTATCTTGTGCAGGCGGCGCTCCTTCTTGAAGGCTACGGCATCGGCATAGAGTGCTGCGGTGGCCTCGGGCGCGTCGGCCTCCTTCTTCTCCACCAGGTGCTTGATGGCAGCCTGGTTCACTGTGAGGCGCTCGGCGGGCGACAAGGGGCGGCACTGTGCGGTGCACAGTTTGGTGAGCTCCCACTGTGCATCGTAGTCCTCGGTGTCGGGCACGTAGGCGATGAGTTTGCTCATGCGGGCCGATAGCTCCTCGCGCAGCATGGCCAGCAGACGGGCGGGAGTGACCTCGTTCTCATGTTGTTTGACAAACTCGGTCACGTTGATGGGCTCGCCGTAAGTGGCTACCACGCCACTGCGGTAGCGGAAGTAGCGGCCATATTCGAGGCCCATGGGCACGATGTAGACGGGGCATTCGTGGCCAAACTTCTTGTTGGCCTCGAGCGCGATGTGGAAGATACCCTTGCTCAGCCCCAGTAGCGAGTGCTTGGGACGGTGGGTAGCCTCGGGGAAGAGGGCCAAGGGGTAGCGGTGCTTGAGCACCTTGACGCACTTGGCGATGATCTCCTCGTTCTGCTTCACGGCAGCATAGCCGTCGCGAATGCGGAAGATGGGCAGCATTTTGAGGAAGGTGAATATCTTCTGCAGAAAGGGCTTGCGGAAGATGTCGGCGCGGGTCATGAAGATTGTGGCGCGGTTCATCGCACGCAGAATTACCAGGGGGTCGAGCAGCGCACTGGTGTGATTGCTGCCGATGATGATGGCACCGTCTTTGGGAAGGTTCTCCTTGCCGCGGATGGTGAGGCGGCGCAGCGAGAGCCTGATGATGGGGTTCACCCAAAAGACGCGCAACAGGGTATATCCGAAATTTTTGTCGTATACTTGCACGGTGTGAATTATGAATTATGAATTCTGAATTCTGAATTAGGCTTCGCAATGTAATCCTTTACAACGATGGCCATAATTCAGAATTCAAAATTCAGAATTAAGAATTAAGCTTTTTTTGTCTCTTCGCCCACACGAATCTATCGCGCAAGCGGAAGATGCCTGCGGCAGTGAGTCCGGCGATGATGTGCCAGATGCCCCACCAAGCGGTAACGATGAGCATACCGCCATTCTGCAGTTCGGGCGGGAAGATGGCAGGGTTGAACAGAAGGATCAGTCCGAGACCCGAGTTCTGGATACCCATCTCGATGGTGATGGCGCGGCGGTCAGGGCGGGGAAGTCCTGACAGCTCACCGAGCCAGTAGCCGGTGAAGAGAATCAAGGCATTGTGGATGGCCACGATAACGACAATCCACTTGAGGTACTTGACGAAGATGTCGAAGTTGTTCCAGAACGAGATCACCACCATACCCAGGAACACCACGATAGAGAGGTATTGCAGAGGCTTGTTCAGCACCTTGGCTACCTTGGGTGCATAGTGTGTGGTGAGCACACCCAGCGCCAAGGGAATTCCGAGCAACACGAATATCGTGATAAAGATATCCCATATGGGGATGGTGAGCACCTGCAGGGCGTCGGCCGCGTGGCG
This sequence comes from Bacteroidaceae bacterium, assembly GCA_045660385.1. Lineage (GTDB taxonomy): Bacteria > Bacteroidota > Bacteroidia > Bacteroidales > Bacteroidaceae > UBA1189. The sequence continues at coordinate 25,039 of JAZRDT010000139.1, forward strand.
GTCGAGGTAGCGCACATAGAGGCTGCCCCAGATAGCAAAGTTGGCCGGCGTGGTAAAGATGGCTGCTGTGGTGGTCACGGCCGACATCGATACTGACAGTTCGCGGTTGCCGCGAGAGATTGAGGTGATGAAGTTCGATACGTTTCCTCCGGGGCAAGAGCCAACCAGAATCATACCCATAGCCACCATCGGGGTGATGTGCTTGTGGAGGATGATGATGAGCAGGAAGGTGAGTGCGGGGATGATAATCCACTGGCCGATGACACCGACAAGGATTGATTTCGGCTTACGGAACACATCGGCAAAGGTGCCGGGCTTGATACCGAGTGCCACGCCGTACATCACAATCGCCAGAGCGATGTTCAGCATGTCCATTCCGGATTTGCTGAAGTTGATCTTAACAGGATCAAGGTTTAGTAGTTGTTCGTACATGGTTTGGAGACCCACCGACTCCGAGACCCACCCCAACCCCTCCCTCTATGGAGGGGCTTTGTGGCATCGCGGGTCGTATTTTGTGGGAGGTGTTAGTTAAACATAAGCATAGACTCTCGTCCCGAAGGCTCTCCCCATAGCCGACGCGATATGAAAGCGTCGGTTGCGACGAAGGAAACTTTAGTTTCCCCGAGGAGTCCCGCAGGGCAGAGGGGGTCTTTTACAGCAAATTCATCGTATCGGTAGCAATCATCAGCTCCTCATCGGTGGGGATGACCACAACCTTAACCTTAGAGGCGGGAGTAGAGATGATAGCCTCCTGACTGCGCAGGCCCTTGTTCTTCTCTACGTCGAGCTCTACGCCCATGAACTCGAGTCCGCGGCACACAGCCTCGCGGGTGTTGTCCTGGTTCTCGCCTACACCACCGGTGAAGAGGATCACGTCAACGCCACCCATAGCGGCAGCATACGAACCGATGTACTTGCGGATGCGGTACTCATACATGTTGAGGGCGAGGGTAGCGCGGGGGTGACCAGCGTCTACAGCGTCGCAAATCTCACGCATGTCTGATGACACGCCAGAGATACCGGCTACGCCCGACTTCTTGTTCAAGAGGTCTGATACACCGGCGGGAGTAAGACCCTCCTTCTCCATGATGTAGGTCACGGCACCACCATCGATGTCGCCACTGCGGGTACCCATCATGAGGCCCTCGAGCGGAGTGAGACCCATGCTGGTGTCTACACACTTGCCATCTACTACGGCCGAGATAGATGCACCGTTACCGATGTGGCAGGTGATGATCTTGGTGCCTTCGGGCTTCACACCGAGGAACTCGCATACGCGCTGCGATACGTAGCGGTGCGATGTGCCGTGGAAGCCGTAGCGGCGCACGCCATACTTCTCGTACAACTCGTAGGGAACGGCATACATGTAGGCGTAGTCGGGCATGGTCTGATGGAAAGCAGTGTCGAACACACCCACCTGAGGAATCTCGGGGAGCAAGGCGCTGATGGCGTTCACACCCTTGAGGTTGGCGGGATTGTGCAGGGGAGCAAGGTCGTTACAAGCCTCGAAAGCGGCCAGTACCTCGTCGTTGAGCAGTACAGACTGGCTGAACTTCTCACCACCGTGTACCATACGGTGACCTACAGCGTCGAGCTCGTCGAGCGACTTGATGGCGCCATACTCCTCGCCAGTCAAAGTCTGAAGGATAAACTCTACACCAGCAGTGTGCTCCTGGATGTCTTTTTCGAGTACTACCTTCTCACCGCTGGGGAGAGTCAACTTAAGGAATGAGCCGGGAAGGCCAATCTTTTCGATACCGCCCTGTGCAAGTACCGATTGGGTGTCCATCTCAAAGAGTTTGTACTTGATGGATGAGCTACCGCAGTTTAATACAAGGATTTTCATAATCTTAATTGGAGACCCCTCTAACTCGAGACCCACCCCAACCCCTCCCTCTATGGAGGGGCTTGCGGGCATCGCGGATTCTAGATAGGGTCGTGTTTCTTGTTATACTATTGTTTTGTTTTGTCGTTTTAAGGTTCTCCCCATAGAGGGGGAGATGCCCAAAGGGCAGAAGGGGCCTCTTTTATTTTGCCTGTGCCTGGCAAGCGGTGATAGCCACCATGTTGTACACGTCGTCGATAGAGCAACCGCGTGAGAGGTCGTTCACGGGACGAGCGATACCCTGGAGGATGGGGCCGATAGCCTCGGCACCGCCCAAGCGCTGAACGAGCTTGTAGGCGATGTTACCTACCTCGAGAGTGGGGAACACGAGTACGTTAGCCTTACCTGCAATCTCTGAGCCGGGAGCCTTGCTGCTACCTACTGAAGGTACGAGAGCGGCATCAGCCTGCAGCTCACCGTCGATCTTGAGCTCGGGAGCCAACTCCTTGGCGAGGCGGAGCGCCTCAGTCACCTTGTCTACACACTCGTGCTTAGCCGAACCTTTAGTAGAGAAGCTGAGCATAGCCACGCGGGGATCCTCGATACCAGCCACGGCGCGAGCGGTCTCGGCGCAGCATACGGCAATCTGTGAGAGCTGGGCAGCATCGGGTACGGGAGTCACAGCGCAGTCACCCATGATGAGCACGCCATTCTCGCCATACTGCGGAGTCTGGGTAATCATAACGAAAGCACCCGATACGCAGCTGATGCCAGGGGCAGTCTTGAT
>JAZRDT010000140.1:0-3285 GCA_045660385.1 Bacteroidaceae bacterium
TTGCTCGTGTGGCACGTGAGCAACTGGAGTCAAAGACGGGGCGCGATGTCGTGTCGCCCCTCTCGGCCAAGAGATTCTTCGAGGCGCAGCAACCTACCGAACGGCTCGGTGAGGCAGAAGAGGAATAGATATTTTCGACTGCTTGTAACTCTCGGGGCTTTTCTCCGTCTAATAGATAGAATAACAAACAACATAAAATACAATGAAAACCGTAAAACTATTCCTTGCCCTTGCCGTGGCGGTGCTGCTGGGGGCGTGTACGAAAGATAACAAAGTGATTGACTTCCCGTTGGTAGGCGCGTCCAATACTACCAGTATCGTCTTTGAGAGGGTGGAACTCACCGACTCTGCTACTGTGCTCACCGTGCGTGGGTTTAGCAGACCGGCCAATTGGATTAAGGTGCCCTCATATACACGTCTTGTAGCGCAAGGAAAAGAATACAGACTGCTTGGCGGCAGAGATGTGGAGATTGACAAAGAACTTTATATGCCCGAGGATGGCGATTCATGCTTCACTTTATTATTTGAGCCGCTGCCTAAGGGATGCACTTCGTTCGATTATATCGAGAGCGAAGCTAAGAACGATTGGCGTATTTTCGATATCGACCTAACAGGAAAGCGCGATGCCAACAAGCCGGCAGACTTGCCCGAAGAGTTGCAGCGTATGCCAAAGGCAGAGGGTGAGATGCCCCAGTATGCATACGAAATTGGAGATGTCACCATCAATGTACACCTGCTGGGCTATCGCGAGGGATTGGTGAGGTATATGACACTGCCTGTGAATACGACTTTCGAGGGGCAACGCAGCATAGATGTGTATCTCGACCCTAAGACGGGAGAGGGCACGGTCTCCTTCCGTCAGTACGGTACGGGCAGTTCGTACATCGTCATCAACGGCATAGGACACGAGCACTTCTTCTTTGCTCCGGGCGACAGCATAGACCTCTATGTAAACCTTGCTCACGTCAACAAGGACTTGAAGTACAACTATGACGAGCCCATAGGAGTACCTTCCATAAAGGGTTGTTGGACCAAGGGTAGCCGCTACGATGACCTGAACAATCTGCCTTCGGTAGAATGGAACCTGCCCGACTCGCTTGGCATATCAAGAAACTTGTTTGAGAACATCACCGCTGACGAATACACCGACCGCTTGATAGAGAACTACCAAGCCCTATGTAACTTTGTAGACAACTACCCCTGCCACGCTTGGCAGAAGGAGATTGCCAAGAGAGGCACCTTTGTCGATTGCTTGGGCATTCTCGAAAACGATCTCCGACGTTATGTGCTGTCCGAGGAGGAAGCAGCTGCACTTGAACCCTTGAAGTCTGAACATTATGAGCGGATCTATGGCCTTGTCGATGTGGGTAGCCCATACCTGCTGCTTACAAAGGAACCTTATATGATAGCCAAATGCACACAAAAGTTGGACTACGGAAAGATTCTTGAACTCTTTGACCTCTATGTTACCCATAATTCTGTTGCTTCAGCACGTCGATACCGTATGGAAGAAACAATCATTGAGGCTTTGCGCAAGGGCTTGGCCAAGCCCGAGTTCTACGCAGAGGTCATTGCTGATGTACAGCATCAGACGACAGAAGCATTGGCCAAACTCGACAACAACATCAAAGACGTCGAGGGCGTAGCTCCCAGAGAGCTGTTTGAGCATATCATCGCCCCGCACAAGGGTAAGGTTGTGTTGGTAGATTTCTGGAACACCTGGTGCGGCCCTTGCCGCAGTGCCATCAAGGAGAACGAGCCTTACAAGGCAGGTGAACTCGCCAGCGAAGACCTCGTATGGGTGTATATCGCCAACGAGACATCTCCCTCAAATGTATATGCTGAGACCATTCCCAACATCAAGGGCATCCATTATCGCGTGAATGATGACCAATGGAGATTCCTCACCAAGAATAAGTTTGGCATCACGGGCATCCCCTCTTACGTACTTGTCGACAAGGAGGGCAACTACGCCCTTCGCAACGACCTGCGCGACCACAGCAAGATGGTGAGTACGTTGAAGGAGGAGCTGGAGAAGTAGCAGCAAAGGTTTTCGTGGCTAATTCGTGATTAATTCATGAGCATTGCCTTTAGCCCCTGCGGGCGGCGAACTTCGTTTCGTGTTCCCTTTTTTCAACATGAATTTCCGTAAATTGCCCATAAATTTGCCACAAAACTATCATGAGCAATAAACCATTTGTGGTTCTTCTGCCAATGTGTCTACGATAAAACTGGCACTTATTAAGCAAGAACTGATTGAGGTAGAGAACAAGCAGGTAGTTATCTCTGACCCTCTACTGAAAATCTGGCTCAAACAAGAGCTAAAGAAAAGATAGGTTTATTTTCAATGAACAAGCTTGGGAAGATAAGAATAGGCATGGAATGCAGCAATGCACGCCATGCCTATTTATCTTTTACAAACGGATCGTCAGCAGGTTTCCTTGAGTGTCGGACACCCGGTCGCGCAGACCGTTATCTTAATTTTCAATGTAAATTGGTGGAGCAGGATTGGCTCAACGTCTTCATCATACAAAAGTATGATTTTTCTATAAAGATTAGAGGCTTTTGAATAAAAAATCGTACCTTTGAGATGAATCTCCAAGATACTTGCACTCGCAGTGATAAATATTCAAGTAAACTTGATATTTTTCGCTCGTTAATTCGTATCTTTGTAGAATTATTTAGGTATACAATCAATAATCACATATTAACATAAGGTACATTATGGATCTGTTAAGTCAAATCATTGCGCGTGCTCAGAGCAACAAGCAGCGCATCGTACTCCCCGAATCTACTGAGGAGCGTACATTGAGAGCAGCCGACCGCCTCCTTGCCGATGAGGTAGCCGACATTATCCTTATCGGCAACCCCGAAAAGATTAACGGACTCGCTGCTGAGTGGGGCCTCACCAACATTGGCAAGGCTACCATCATCGATCCCGAGAATCACCCCAAGAAGGAGGAGTATACGAACCTGCTCGTGGAGCTGCGCAAGAAGAAGGGCATGACCTACGAAGAGGCTCAGAAGCTGGTAGTGAACCCGCTCTACCTCGGATGCCTCATCATCAAGGCTGGCGATGCCGATGGTCAGCTGGCTGGTGCTGAGAACACCACCGGTAACGTGCTGCGCCCCGCATTGCAGATCATCAAGACTGCCCCTGGCATCAGCTGCGTATCGGGTGCTTTCGTTATGATTACCCAGACTCCGCAGTATGGCGAGAATGGCGTGCTCATCATGGGTGACTGCGCTGTGACTCCCGTACCCGATGCTGCCCAGCTCTCACAG
>JAZRDT010000141.1:0-19226 GCA_045660385.1 Bacteroidaceae bacterium
TTCGCTCGCTTATCCGTACCTTTGCAGAAATATTCAGAATTTAGAATTTATCATTCAGAATTAACTATACATGGCAACAGTAGACGACAAGAAAATCATTTTCTCGATGGTGGGCGTATCGAAGGCCTACCAGCAAAACAAACAGATCCTCAAGGATATCTACCTCTCGTTCTTCTATGGTGCGAAGATCGGTATCATCGGTCTCAACGGTTCGGGTAAGTCAACCCTGATGAAGATTATCGCCGGACTGGAGAAGGACTATCAAGGCGAAGTGGTATTCTCGCCCGGATATAGCGTGGGCTATCTGCCCCAGGACCCTCAGCTCGACCCCTCGAAGACCGTCAAGGAGGTGGTGATGGAGGGCGTGCAGCCTATCGTGGATGCGCTGGCCGAGTATGAGGAGATCAACAACCTGTTCGGATTGCCCGAATATTACGAGGACCCCGACAAGATGGATAAGCTCTTCAGTCGCCAGGCAGAGTTGCAGGATATCATCGATGCTACCGATGCGTGGAACCTCGACTCGAAGCTCGAGCGCGCGATGGACGCCCTGCGTTGTCCGCCCGAGGATCAGCCTGTGACACACCTCTCGGGTGGTGAGCGCCGCCGCGTGGCTTTGTGCCGCCTGCTCTTGCAGAAGCCCGATATCCTGCTCCTCGACGAGCCTACCAACCACCTCGATGCAGAGAGCATCGACTGGTTGGAGCAACACCTGCAGCAGTATGAGGGTACCGTCATTGCCGTTACCCACGACCGCTATTTCCTCGATAACGTGGCTGGATGGATCCTTGAACTCGACCGTGGCGAGGGTATCCCTTGGAAGGGTAACTACACCAGCTGGCTCGACCAGAAGTCAAAGCGCCTTGAGCAGGAGGAGAAGCAGGCTTCGAAGCGTCGCAAGACCCTGGAGCGCGAGCTCGAGTGGGTGCGCATGGCTCCGAAGGCGCGTCAGGCCAAGGGTAAGGCTCGTCTGAACTCATACGACAAACTCTTGAACGAAGATCAGAAGGAGCGCGAAGAGAAGCTCGAGATCTTCATCCCCAACGGTCCCCGCTTGGGTAACAAGGTGATCGAGGCACAGGGCGTGGCCAAGGCATTCGGCGACAAGCTGCTGTATGAGAACCTCAATTTCATGTTGCCGCCTAACGGCATTGTAGGTGTTATCGGCCCCAACGGTGCGGGTAAGACCACCCTCTTCCGTCTCATCATGGGCCTCGACAAGGCCGACAAGGGAACCTTCGAGGTGGGTGAGACCGTGAAGCTCGCCTACGTGGATCAGCAGCATCAGGACATCGACCCCAACAAGACCGTATACCAGGTGGTGAGCCAGGGCAACGAACTCTTCCGCATGGGTGGCCGCGACGTGAATGCACGCGCCTACTTGAGCCGATTCAACTTTGCCGGTAGCGATCAGGAGAAGATGTGTTCGATGCTCTCGGGTGGTGAGCGCAACCGCCTGCAACTCGCCCTCGCACTGAAGCAGGAGGGTAACGTGTTGCTCCTCGACGAGCCCACCAACGATATCGACGTGAACACCCTGCGTGCACTCGAGGAGGGTCTTGAGAACTTTGCCGGATGTGCCGTGGTCATCAGCCATGACCGCTGGTTCCTCGACCGTATCTGTACGCACATCCTCGCCTTCGAGGGCGATAGCCAGGTGTTCTTCTTCGAGGGCTCATACAGTGAGTATGAGGCCAACAAGCAGATGCGCCTCGGACGCGAAGAGCCCAAGCGTATTCGCTATCGCAAGCTGACCGAATAATTGATTCCGGTACAACTGGATTGAATAAGGGAGGCGCCGTCGGGGTGCTTCCCTTTTTTTTGTTGAATGTTGAATGTTGATTGTTGAATGGTGAATGGTGAATGGTGAAGGAGGGTATGCAAAAAAAGAAGGCCAATCGTGTGATTGACCTTCTCGCGCTTCTGAGTGACTCCAATAGGATTCAAACCTATAACCTTTTGATCCGTAGTCAAATGCTCTATTCAGTTGAGCTATGGAGCCGTTGTTTTTCTCAATTGCGATGCAAAGGTATAGCTTTTTTTTGAAACAACAAAATGTGGGAGGATTTTTTTTCAAAAAAAACATGTTTTTTTCTGCTTTTATGCTGAAAAGTGCCCTTTGAGGGGGCTTTTGGCCCATTTTTACCTCCAATATTGTATCGAAAAGGTGGAGGAGGCTATTGTTCGATGAAGCGGTGGTTGAACATATACCATCCGATGGAAACGCCGCCACTCACGCTACGGGGTTGCGAACTGTTGTGGCTTAGGTAGGCACTTACGATGAAGGTAGCAAAGCGCCCTACGAGCGATAGCTCCTCGAGGTGGGCCATGGTGGAGAATTGGCGGCCATAGTAGGCTTTGCCCGACTCGGATGCGAGGATGGGGCGGATGGGTACAAAGCCGTAAGCCTCGAAGCGGAGCTGAAGGTAGGGGGTGAAGGTGTAGATGGGGCACAGGCCTGCCGCTACGTATTGGTTGGCGCGGAACGCGGGGTTATAGGTGAAGATGGTGCTGGGGGTGGGGGTGAAGGTGCCGGCTTGCATCATCGAGGCCGTGTAGGTCTGCGCCAGATTGCGCGACGAGTAATAGCCCTCGAGGTGGGTGCCGAGGATTACCTTGTTGGCAATGGGGAGGAAACGCTGGTCCTTGAAACTGAGCTGCATCCATGAAATGAATTCAGAGGATGGCGCATCGCCCAGCAGGGTACCCGGTGTGTAGGCGTTGGTGCCCACAAAGATTTGTGCCAATATCTGTTGTGCTACACCCTTGGTGGCGTATTGTATGCTATTGAGCGAGTTACGTTTGAAGAGGATGGAACCGCCTCCCAGGCGGTAGTGGTTGGTGCTGTAGACAATATGGCTCAGGTCGATGGGGGTGTGGGGCAGGTAGCTGTCGGTGATGTGGGCATAGCCCAGTCCAAACTCGGCCTTGTGCTGTGTGATGAAGGGGAGCGCCAGCTTCACCTTACCGAATGTTTCGGTTTGCTTGTTGAGTGCCGGGGTGCTGTTGTCGGAGAACAGGAAACTCTGCTTGTAGTAGTTGATGGTGGAGTGTGAGGCGATGATACGTAGCGACTTGGGGATCTCGCTGGCGAAGTTGAAGCGGCCCATAAGTTGCACGTTGTTGTACATGCGGCCAAACTGTCCGTCGAGCTGGAGCTCCGTGGAGTGGCGGCGCAGGCGCTGGTAGTTGAGTCCGTAATACACCTGGTTGATGTTGCTGGTGGAGAGGCCGCCACCGAAGGCGAGCGACATGTTGTCCTTCATCGATACATCGAGGTTGAGATCGAAGGTCTTGCTCTCGGGATGATAGGTGGTGGTGGGGTGTATCTCCTGTATCACGTTCTCAGAGATGAGGCGGAAGTAGGCTTTGCGGAAGTCGTCGGCACGTACGTACTTGTGGCCGGGAGGGCGTATCTCATTGATGACGAACTGGCGTTGAACGGGACTGATGCCTGTGACGTTGATGTTCTGAAACACGATCTCGGGTAGGGTAGCCTTATAGGCTTCGCGGCGTGCGGCCAGTGTGTCGGTGGGCATGCTGCGGGGTACGGCACGCTTGATGGAGTCGATCAACGCGGTGGTGGCCGAATAGCCTAAATCGAAAAGGTATTGGGCACGGTCGAAATCGAGCAGACCCACCTCGTTGTCGAGGTCGAAGTTGAGGAGTATGCCATTCGAGTCGGGCAGTGTGTAGTCGCTCGTCTGCATGATCATGGTCTCTACCTGTGCGATGATGTCATTGTCGGCGGGTTGCTTCTTGTTGGTCGACACGATGCTGCCTATTGTGTAGTCGGGGTGAAACTCTTGATGCATCACATCGGCGGGAAAGTTGTTGTAGATGCCGCCATCGTAGGCGAGTACGCCATCTATCTTGATGGGGCGGAATACGAGGGGAAAGGTCATTGAGGCGCGTACGGCATTGCCCAAATCGCCTTGGCTGAGTACGATCTCGCGCTTATTGTACACATCGGAGGCTACACAACGGAAGGGAACGAAGAGTTTGTCGAAATCGCCGTCCGAAGCTGCTGTGGCCTGTGCACAAAGCTCCATGATGAGGATGTTCATGTGTGTGGGGTCGACGAGGCTGAGCGGAAGGGCTTGTACCACGGTGACAGAGTCGTCAAGGTGGGCCTTGATGGAGTATAGTTCGGGTGTGGGGTCGTTCTTCTTGATGTAGTAGATGTTGTCTTCGTCGACCCCACTGGAGTAGCATTGCTGAAAATCTTTCGAACTGATGAGTCCGAGCATCTCTTGCGGAGTGTATCCCATGGCATAGAGCGCTCCTATGATGGCGCCTATCGAGGTGCCGGTGACGTAGTCGATGGGGATGTTGTGATCTTCCAACGCCTGTATGATACCGATATGGGTGATACCCTTGGCACCGCCTCCGCTCAGTACAAGCCCTACCGACTGGGCATTTGCTGTGCCAATCAGTATCAGCAGGGATAGCAGTGTGGTGATGGCTCTTCTCATGGTGTAGGCAGGGCGTTCTATTGTTTTATGTCTCAAAATTAGGAAATGTTTTTCATTTATGGTAATTATTTATCGAAAATCTGCTATGATGCCCATAGATGGTAGGGCGGTAGGTACCATATCCATTACAAACCGCAGTGTCATGTTCTTTGCCAAGACCCCTGGCAACCCCTTGGCAAAAACACTTGTTTTGCGACATATACAGCAGATTATCAATACATATTTCCCTATAATGATTTGCGTTTACCCCTTGGCATTGGCAGTGCAAGTGGTTTAGAGTTTAGAGTTTAGTATTTCCCACTTTCCACTTTCCACTTTGCGTACTGCCCATAACAAGTATGCATTGTCTGTTTCTTTTTTCATAGCCTTAGTTCTCCCTGATTCTATCCACTGTTTTGTGTTGCCGTTCGCGAACCACCGCGCTGCTCTTCGCGAACGACCGCGTTGCCCTTCGCGAAGCTCCGCGCTGCTCTTCGCGAACGGCAAATAAGTTGGCACTGCCCAAATCGTCCGATTCATAGTGCGGTCATGAGAAAACGGACCTCCGGTGTAGCCAATCTTATGCGTGGTAAATTAACTATCAACCATCATCCCTCAACCATCATCCCTCAACCATTATCCCTCATCCCTCAACCTTAATCTGCCAAGGGTCAGATGAAATATTGCTATAGCGTGAGGTTAATGAACTAATAGGACCTCCCGTCGAAACAAATAACATGCATGTTGTCTGTGCGTATACCCTTGGCAGATGACTACCAAACACAGATTCTCTGCCAAGGGGTATAGGGCACTTTGCCAAGGGGTGCAAATATCGGATGCGGATGATGATTCTCTTGTTCATAATGCTATGTTGTGTTTATTCCAGTTCCAGCGGTTCATAAGGATGGGGATTGGATTTCAGTTGGCCTGTGCGGCGGTCGATGGCGCCACCGGCCTTCAAGTGATCGCGGTTGGCGGCTACCTGTAGCTTATGGACGTGGGCGCGGCTGTCCTTGTGAAAACCCTCATACTTGTGCTTGGTGATGGGGAACGTGCCGGAACGTAGGCTGACGGCCTCCCAGGTGTAGAGCCGCTGCGTGTCGTAGAGTTTCAGTATCAGTCCGGGCAGACCACCGAACGACCACGGGCCGAGGCGCACGGGGATGTCGGCGGCAAACCACGCCTCGAAGTCGCGGCCTCGCCAGTGACACGTCGCTTTCTGGCACTCATGGCCGAGGATGGTCTTTCGCTCGTTGGCCAGCGTCCATTTCTGCTGTGCGGCAGGCTCCGTGTAGTAGGCGTTGTAGCGTTCCATGGCCCACGGCATCCAAGCGTAGAAGGTCTGCTGACCCTGCTCGGTGAATATCTCTGTGGACTGGTATTCGCTCCAGTACTGCCCCTCGCGACCTATCGTATAAAAGGTGCTGGGCACGCCCTCGACATTCGGGTTGGCCTTCATATAGGCATCGTAGAGCGAGTCGCCCCGCTCTAAGAAGCGGCTGTAGTGCTTGCTCAGTTGCTTGCCCGCCCGCAGGATGTGCAGGTCGAGGTACGTGTCAGGGTTGCGGATGTCTGTAGCGTTCAGTGCATACTCCACTTCGACTTGTGCCTGTCCTACTACGGTGGTCTTTCCCACGCCTCTCGGCTTCGGCCTCATGACGTGTCCCTGTTTCTGTTGCGCACTTGCCCCGCCGCAAATGGCGACGAGGGCGAGGATGATGGTGCAAATTCTCTTTTTCATATTGATGTTGGTTTATAAAAGTTTGAATCTTATAGTTCCGATGATGTTTCGGGGCCGCAGCTGCGAGGTCTGGGTGTAGATGTCGAGGCCGCTGTAGTTGACACGGGTGTACTGGCGCTGGTCGAAGAGGTTGTTGAGTTGCAGCTCCAGGTCGATGTGCTTCAGCTTGAGCTTGGCGGTGGCATCGCCGAACCAGGCGTGGCGGTTCTCGGCGGTCAGGTTGTTGTAGTTGTCCTCGGCGGCGAGGGTCAGCGTGAGGGTCTTGGTGGGATAGACGCTCATGGAGAGGCGCTGGGTGTTGCTCTTCGCGCGGACTGCCTCGTCGCGGTGGCCCTCGGTGTAGCTGAAACTCTGGCTGAAGCCGCTGGTATAGACCACGCCGAGCCACTCGAAGGGACTGAAGGAGAGGGCGCCGCCGAAGCGGATGTTGTGGGCGCGATACTGGTAGAGGCTCTGGCTGATTAGTCGTTCGCTCTCGGAGAGACCGTAGCCGCCGAAGACGCGGATGGTGGAGCGCAGGAAGTCGAAGCCCTTGCTGGCCTCGCCGCTGACGCTGTAGCTGCTGGCGGTGGTGGGCTGGTTGACAGCCTGCACGACGCTGGTGGCTCCCTCGTAGTTGTAGCCGTAGATCTGGTTGTCGTGGGCGCGACGGTAGTTGAAGCCGACGTTGGCGAAGAGGGCACGGATGGCGCTGCGGTAGCGCAGGCCGACGTTGGCCCCGTAGTTCTTGGTCTCTGACAGCTGCTCGACGTAGCTGCGCTGGAAGGCGCGGTAGTTGGACATGATGTAGCCGCTGTAGATGCCGCCCGGGTCGCCCACGGTCTTTGAATAGCTGGCACCGGCATTGAACCAGAGGTCGCGGGTGATGCTCCAGTTCATCGAGAGCGAGGGGAAGAAGAGCAGGTGGGTGTAGCCGTGCTTGTCCTTCCTTATCTTGTCGTCGAGGGTCTGGGTGTAGAGTTCGAGCGGCAGGCCGAGGGTGATGTCGAGGTCGGGTGTCTCGTACTTGTAGCTCTGGCCGAGCGCGAGGCAGTAAGTGTTGTACCAGAGGTCGTTGCTGAGCTGGTTGTTTCCGGCTGGCGGCGTGAAGCCGTCGAGGTCGGTGACAATGCCGTGGAGGTTGGCCGAGGCACTGATGCCGTAGTTGAAGCGGAACACGTCGGCCACGCGGATGCCGTAACTGGTATTGAAACGTCCGGCAATGTGGTGGGAGTTCACGTCCTGCGAGTAGGCGGTCTGAGTGCCTTGCAGCAAGGAGTCGATGCCCACGGTGAGGGTGTTGGGGCGGTGGGAGTAGCCGGCGGAGAAGTGGAGGTCGAAGGTGTTCTTGCCGATGTTGTGGATGGTGTTGAAGGTGTTCGACACGGTGAGCTGCGGGCGGTCGAAGTGCTGGCGCACATGGTTGTTGCCGTAGTTTACGGGGGCAGTGCCTGTACGCTCTGAGGAGAGCTGTCCGTCCACGCGGTCGCTGTTCCAGTTGGTGTCGAACTTCAGCACATTGGCCAGAAATCCGTTCTGTGCGTTCCAGTTGTAGCGGGCCTGGACGTTGAGGTTGTTCACCTTTGTCTCGCTGGTCATGGTCTCGGAGGTGAGCAGTCGGCTGTCATCACTGATGAACTGGTCGCCCACGCTGTTGCCCTCGCGGCGTATGCGGTCGTTGTAGTAGGCGATGTTCAGACCCAGCTCCGTGTCCTTGTTGGGCTTCTCCAGATGGTTCATAGTCAGGATGTGGCTGTGGTTGTCGAAGGTGCGCTTCTGCGGCAGGCCGGAGCCGCTGGGCATGACGGTGCCCGTGGGGCAGAAGGGATAGAGGCTGACGCTGTTGATGCTGGAGTAATGCTGCGTGAGTTCCTTCGACACGTCGTCGCCCGTGTTGTTGCCTTTATACAGCGTCATGTTCTGGCGACGCTTGGCAAAGTACATGCCCACGACCTCGGCAGTCCAAAGCGGGTTTTGGCCGATAACGGTCTGGCCGTCGTCCAACGGTCGGCTACCGATGTGCCAGCCGCCAGCATGCTGGACGCCGCCGCCCAGCATGGTGTTGATGGCCACGGTGCCCTTGGCCGAGTCCTTCAGCTTCAGGTTGATGGCCACGTCGTCGGAGAGTTCCTTGCCTTGCAGCATCTTCACGGGCTGGTGGTTCTCTAAAACCTGCACGGTGGCCACGTCGCTGGCGTTGATGTTGTTGGTGGCCAGTCCGTAGCGGCCTTGCAGGAGGTCCATCTCCTCGACGTAGAATTTCTTGATGGCCTTGCCATTGTACTTGATGCCGCCATTGTCGGCCACCTCGATGCCGGGCATACGCTTCAGCACGTCGCCGATGACGCGGTCGCCCTGCTGTTGGTAGGCTCCGACGAGATAGTTGATGGTGTCGCCGTTCTGACGAATCTTCTGCGCACGGACGCTGACCTCCTTCAGTTGCACGGTCTTCTCCTTTACGCGGAAGTCGAGCCGTTGCGATTGGTTTTTCACGATTTTCACTTGATTGCCGATGGCAAGGCCCGAGGCCGTGACGGTCACGGAGTCGGCCTGCGTGGTGAATTCTAATTTGTAGTGTCCTTTCGTGTCGGTATCGGCAAAGCCGAGGATGTTGCCCGTTCCCTTCGGGGCCACGGTGACGTAAGCGTCCACGGTCTTGCCCTGCGCGTCGAGCACGGTGCCTTCGATGACGGTCTTCTGTGCGTGGGCCGTCAGCGCTGTGAGGGCGAGGAGCATGGTGATGATGTGTCTGTACATATTTATTATGGGTGTTTTGAGGTTGCTGAAAAGCTCCGCCGCATCATCCCGAGCTACGCTCGCCTACCCGTAGCCTTTCCCGACGAAGCGGAGGGTGTGCCAATTGGTCTTTTACTACTCGTTTTGTATTTACTAACTTACTTTATGCGGAAAACAACAGGCATACAGAAGTTGCAGCGGACGGGACGGCCTCTTTTCTGGGCAGGAATCCAAGGTTCTGTCTTTCTCAGGACACGGATAGCTTCTTCGTTGAGAATGTTGTCAGGAGTACGCAGCACTTCGAAATTGCTGAGATGCCCGTCCTTCTCCACGACAAAGCGGATTATAACACGTCCTTCTATCCCTTTCGCCATGGCAGAATCAGGGTAGTGTATCTCGGCTGCAAGATGCCGATAAAGCGCATCTATATCTTTGCGATAAGTAGGTTTCACCTCTACATCCTCATATTCATATATAGTAGTGTCTTCGGGTATTCCTAATACGTGCTCTATGGCTCCGCGCACGACGCCATTCGGATTGAGAGCGGAAGCCACGGCAAGACCAAGGGCAAGGGTGAATATGATGATGGACATGAGTTGACGAGGCGTAAAGAAACGGCGGCGCAAGGCGGTGCGCAGGGTGTTGCGGACGCTGGAGATGGTGTTGCGGACGGTGGCCACGGAGATATTGCGTGCCCCGGCAATCTCCTCGACCGTCAGCCCCTCATCGTAGAAGAGCTGCCACACCTCGCGCTCGGCCTTGGGCAGACGCTGGAGGCGGGACGCGAGCCACTCGGAGTTTTCGCGCTCTTCCATCTCTTCCTGCGGCGTGACCTCGGTGACGGCGGCACTCGACTCGTCGGCCAGTACCACCTCCTCACGCTGTCCGCGCCACATCGAGACGCAGCAGTTGCGGGCAATGCGCATGACATAGGCATCGGTGAGCGTCACCTTGTCGCGTACGTTCCATGCCCTGAGCCATGTCTCTTGTACCACTTCCTCGGCCTCGGTGTCGGAGCCGAAGAACTCGCGTCCCATCTGCATCAGCCGGGGGCGCATCCGTTCAACCATCTGCTTGAACTCTTGTCCTGTCATAACGTCTGTTTCCATCATGTCCATTGTTTGGGGTTTCTGCCCGTTTAACGCAAAAAGCCCCAAATCTTCACCCATAATAAATGTTAAAAAACTTTTGGGACTTGTTTACTCGTCCTCGGGCTGATGGGTGAAATAATACTGGCGACGGTGCTGATGGAGCTGGGCGAAGCAGTAGTTGAGGAACTGGAGCGCCACCTGGGCGACCTTCTTGCTCTGAAGGAAATGCTGGTTGAGTTGCTGGCCATCGACGACATAGACGGTGCAGGGCTTGTCGGCACGGATGGTGACGGGAGCGGCATCGCCATCGAGACAGTAGGGATAGCAGCCCACAAGGTCGCCAGCAGCTACGGTCTCGACCGTGCTCTCGCCACCCTCGTAGTTACAGACAAGGTAATGGAAACTGCCGCTCTCAATGTAACCCAACAAGCGGGCGGCGGCTCCCTCGGCCTCAAAGATGTCGCCCGCCGAAAAGTGCGTAGGCCTACCATGGCGCAGACAATAGTCGCGCAGATAAGCTAGAGCCTCAGAATAATGTTCTTTTTGTTTCATACGCTCATGATTTTGCAGTTTTTTGCCTACAAAATAACAAAAAAAGGCGTAAAAAACAACTCGGCGAAGCCCGAAAACGGGTCGCCGAGGGTGCAACTCTAAAACTAGTTTTAGAAATTCAAGAAAATTTTGGCTCAGTTGAGCGTCTTTTGAGCCAAAAGTATGATGGGAAGACTGTTTGGCTTTATGTCTTTCCGAATGTAATTTCCTTGCGGAGTTTGCTCAGGTAGATGGGCGTGATGTTGAGGAACGAGGCGATGTGCTTCAGCGAGAGCATCTGCATCACCTGCGGACAGCGGTCGATGAGCCGACGGTAGCGGCTGCGGGCGGTGTAGCGGTAGTGGTCGAGGTCACGTCCATAGACCATCTTGAACAGGTTCTTCAGTATCCGCACGTTTGGAGCATCATCTTCGGGTCACTGTCGAACAGCGCTTGCAGCTCGCGTCCGCTGATGACGCGCACCTCGCACGGCATGTCCGCCTCGATGCTCACCTCCGACACGTCGCCGTCAAGGCAATAGGGAAAGTCGGACACGAACTCGCCCTCGAAGGCGAAGCCCGTGCAGTAGTCCTTGCCCTCCTCGTCGTTGTGCACCATGTACTTGAAGCAGCCCCGCTCCACGAACGCCACCCACTGTGCCGGCTCGCCCGCCTCCTCCAGCGTCTCGCCGCGAAGAAATGTCCGCACCTCCCCATGCTCCATGCAGTACTCTCGCAGGAACTCCAAATCGAGTCCCTCCTTGTAGGTGTTAAAGTGCTTGTTATTCATAATTCTTCTAATAGATGTGTTTTAACTATCATATTTTTCTTATATCTATGGGTAAATTTCTAAGTTTCTCTTCCACTTTTGTAGAAAGGGATGGCACGGTAAGAAACAATCTGTTTCGGGCTCTACTCATGGCTACATAGTAAACTCTATCAGACTCACTATTTCTAATATCAGGGTTAAGCAGGAATTTTAATGTCTTTTCTTCTGTGAAAATGACAAACACATTGTCAAATTCGTCCCCCTTTGCCTTATGTACAGTTCTTTGTGCACTTGTGTCTTCCATTAATCCAACACATTGAGACAATTCTCTGTATGTATGAAGAGAATAGAAACTATAAATACTAGTGTTGGGTTTCAATTTACTTAGCTCCCAGTGCTCATAGAGATAATCAAAGAAGTCTTTTAATGTTCCATTGCAATATCTGTCATAATCGTCTAACGCCTCTTTGACTGAAGTGTAAGCGTCAATATCCATAACGCCAACATTTTCAAGCATCTTGAACGCAGCTCCAAACTGTTTGTTTCTTGCATGTTCAATAGCCTTAACCCATGTGGTCACAAATTCTTTCCTATCTGAGTTGCTATCCGTAATTTGATTAAGTATTCTACTGTCTTGAACGTGAGCATTCACACGTTGTTTCAGAATGTTTGCCTCTATGTTTCGATATGATAAAGCGTGAACTTCGTCAGATGCTATTCTCTGCGCTTCATCATAGCATGCCATCAATTCACCAACAAGCAGTAAGGGCTTCATTCCATGTTCGTTTCTAATTGGATGTTGTTGAAACTCAGTCCTAATGACGTTAAGAAGATCTATGATTTCATTTGTACTCCTTCGGTTATCTTGTATAGTATAGTCCCGTAAACCGTCTAAGGTAAACGATACGAATTGATTTGGGTCTGCCCCCAAGAATCCATATATAGACTGAGCATAGTCACCAATAACTCCAACAATAGCTCCTTTATCACCTAACATTTTAATGATCTTTGCCTGTATCGGGTTGGTATCTTGAAATTCATCGACAAAAACATAAGGGAACTGTATTGCTAAAGTTCTTCCGATGAATGGATATTTCTGCATGAGCTTGTAGCTGAAATAAAGAACATCATCGTAGTGCATATATCCTTTTGCCCATGCCTGTTTCTTATAGATAGCATATGCTTCATCTCTAAGTGTAGCCTTTATTTTATAACTACATTTTTTAGGGGGATATGCATTATTTATTATCCGGCCATCATTCAGTAATTTCCATTTTGCAGATTTAATCGCACTTAGAACCAAATTGTGGTCTGCATATGGTTGCTTCACAGCATCAATGACTTTCTTAATAGTATTATAATCTGATAGGAATCTGTCATCTTCCCCTATTAGTAGTTTCATGTTAAATCCTTCTTCTTCAGCGATGAAATGCAGATAGGGTTTGACTATATACGCATAAAAGAAACTATGGATGGTACAGGAAAGAACACGGTTTCTATCCTCACACATCCTGCCCATCAATGTGTCAGCTCCAACATTAGTATATGACAGACAAGCCACCTTGCCCATTTTCCCAAGTCTGTTCGAGTCTTTTAGTACATGGGACACATGTAAGGAAAGCCAGTGGGTCTTACCTGCTCCAGGACCTGCGGAAACCCTGAAATGATGATTGATGTCAATCTGTGATTCGGAACTTATCTCAATAGCCATTCTAATGCTTCGTGAATATAAGGTGGAACATTGAAAATCTTTTTATGCTCATCACCATCTTCAAGTTCGTAGTTTTCTTCCAATACAAGACAAAGCTCCAAAGCATTTTCTCCTTTTCCTACTGAACTAAGATAGCGTGCTGCTATAAGATGTTTTTTCTTTTCATCATCACCCCAATCTGTATTGTCAAGAGCAGTTTTGACATCATTCCATTTTGGGGTTTTCTTTATTCTTTCTTTAGCCTGTCCGTAATTCATACGCATCATTTCTCTTATCTCGTCTTTGTTAGACATAGATTCTGTAACAAGAAGTTCAAGGTCTGGATTACAAAGTGCAAGCTCGTATTCAAATGTTTTACCTTTATGTCTGTCTTGTGAGAAGAACCTAATGGATGGATGTGTCTCAAATTCCCTTTCTTCATCTTCTGCGTTCACGGCATATTTGTAGTGTTCATTATCTTTATGCAAATCGAATGGATAACAAGCCACAAACTTACTATTTGCTTCTCTCTTCTTTCTTACAGGGTCTCTATCTGTGATACATACCACCATTTTAGGTATGGCATTAGGTGAAGCCTCCGTATTGAACAATTTTACGAAATGATCAAAATATCTGCCGTTGATATTTACTACTGCCACATGCTGGTCTTCCAGTGATTTCCCGTCATAGCGTGCAAGTGTACTCATCAGTAAAGCCTCTGCAACACCTTCTACCAAAATAACTTTTCGAGCAAAAAGCATGTCCGACTTTGTTGCATCCAAAAATCTTTGAACATAGTTCTTCGATTTCTTATCATCATCAGAATCCGTAAACACCTTGCTTGGATAGCAAACATTTGTAACCCCATCCTCACCTTTATGCAAACATATTATATCATCCAACTTGACTGCGGCTGTAATCTGCGAGGAGTGAGTTGTAATGAAAATCTGACGCACTTTGTGATCTACTTTCAGATTCTTGTCAAGAAACTTAAGAAACTTGTACTGCATAGCTGGATGTAAATGAGCTTCTGGTTCCTCAATAGCAAGTATTGGATACACTTTTGCGTTATCCCCCATATAGCTGCCATCGGCATCAGCCTGCATTTTGGCAAGCAGAAGAGACATATAGATTAGGTTGTTATAGCCCAAACCGTTATGTGTGGCTGAAATTTCAATATCTTCACCATATTTGATAATGAGTTTCAATGCGGAAAACAAATCCAGCTCTGTCAGCGTACTCTTAAAGTCTGGCAAAGCATTATTGAAAGATGCTCCTGTCTCATGAGCATAGTTAAGCATAACATCTTTCCCTTCCGACAATCTTCCCAATAATGAAGTCATAAGGGCAGAAGCTTCATCACCGAAGTTTTGCCTTACCTCCTTTAATTCTGTTTCCTTTTCTTCCTTAGTCTTCTCATCATTTGTCTTTATCCCATAGTCTATAAAAAAGTTAAGAACATCCTTCAACATGGTGCTCCGCCCATAGAACATATCATCCTCTACGTTTCTCATAGCACCTAAAAATTGGAAGTCAAAACGTTCCAACTTATCCATTTCAGGCTGAATGGGATTGTCAAGGGGGCCAGCAAGTAATTTGTAAACATAGTACCTTAGAAAGTCATTCTCAAGAATACCCCAACCAACTTTTATGTCTTCAATATCGGCCATTGCCGCTTTATATTCATCCTCCTTTTCTGCTGGCAAGTAGAACCGATAAGTCAACATAGCCGTATAGCCATTCTCCATATCAGTAAACCAATTAGCAATCACTCTTAAATCTTCTTCCTGTTCATTATATTCTATACCACTATTTTTGAATGTAACAGATATTGTAATTGACGGTGATTGATTTTTCAGATTTTCAAGAGTTACATCCTTGCAGAAATCATTGGTGTTTAGTCTCCTGTAGCGGTAATGTGGTTCTATTACCAATTGCAATGCCTTCAGCAAGTTAGTTTTGCCTGCATTATTATGACCTATCAGAATATTGATACCGTCGTTAAATTCGACATCGGTATCCTTGAAATTACGGAATCCTTTGATTTTAATATGAGAAATATACATGCCTAATTAATTTAGTAATTCTTGTTATCAATAAACTGTCTAAAGGTTATTTCTTTATGTTTCTTACCCACTCTTGTAATTCTGCCATCTTCTGCATCAGTTCTTTGAAATCCAGAGACTTCCCATATATGAAACTTTCCTTCATCTCATTGTAGTCAGTCTCATAAGCTGGCATCAGTTCTCCATCGGGCACAATCTGAATGTTGGCTGGTAGTTCCTTGTCATAATCCACATAGCCTACATGGTAAAACTTGCGTCTGTGCTCCACAATCTCATGATAGAGAGCTATATCTTTGAGTGCGATTTCTCCATATGGGGTTTGCATCAGTTTCTCCAAGTCATAGAAATGGCGAGTCATGCGGTGCGTCCTCGGCTTGTCCTTCTGGTATTCCTCGCATAACAGGAACGCTTTTTCAAGAAAAGTCCTTGCAGGACTGACGGTACGGATGGTTTGAACGAAATCTGAATCCACATCTTCCCCATCGAAGACTTGTTCCACCAACGATGATATACGTCTCATTTCAAATGGCTCCGACATGGACAATACGCTAATCTCTATTTTGATAGTAGGCACAGCATATGAGGCTGGGCTATTATAAAGCGATGGGTATTGAATGTAAAGAACAGACGGATCTTTATCATGAGGGACTTTTCTCGGTTCTCCGCTTTCATCCAATACTTCATTGTCGCCAAGTACGGTCACGTCAAGCCCTAAAGCCTTTAGCTTATTATCCAACTCCGATTTAAACTCTCCAAGAAGAAAGTCCTGTCCTTTTTCACGGAGATTATGTATCTGCGTGTTAGAGGTACAACTGGCACATGATAGTTTCTTCACATTCAAGAAATAGTCACGGCTCAGAGCCAAGTCTATGTCCTCACTGAATCGGTTGATGATGTTCCATCCCTTACTAAGGCTTGTACCACCTTTGAACAATAGGTATTCGCTAATGCTGGTATGGAACATGGCATAAAGAACAGCGGTTACCCACCAGTCCTTTTCGGCAGAGGCTTCATCTATCTGCTTTGCTTGACTGACGGCTTGTATCATTGCTCTACGCTCATCTATTGAGAAGTCTATCCATTTACTCATTGTCTTGTCCTTTAATGTTTCTTTTGATTATTTGCCTCATCCAAACTGGTGCTAAAAGCAAATCATGTTCTATTGTATCTTTTTCGGGAGTTTCTGCAAGTAGCTTTGCAATCTGCCCTTCATCTTCTTTTGTGATGTTGTTTTCGCCGATACTACGCAATGCCTGTACCAGTTCTTGCATCAATTTCCCTCGAAAGGCAAAATTCCTTGGTGCTCCATGTTTTAAGGTAACAGTCCTATTTCCAAGATTCAATTTCCTGCCAGAGCCGGTAGTCAGGAAACTTGTGTTCATGGGAACCTGGGTAGAGAAGCCGAGACGATTTGCGGCAGTGGCTCCCGTAGGAATGATTACTGCTTTATCTCTTTTGGCAATCTCTGACACCAGTTCAAAGGCAGAAGGGTATAGGACACCGAAGCGAGTCTTACGTGCCTTGACATAGACCCCCTTTGCTATACGGCTGATGAGCCCTTCATGCTCAAAGATTGCCAACAGTTTGGTGACATACTCCACATCATATTGTGGAAAGGACGATACGAAGTAAACCTCTCCGAACTTGCCGTGGGCAATCTTGCTCTTAATCTTGTTAACTACAGCGTCTTGCATATAGATATTGGTTTGATTTTGGTCGGAATGATTACAAATATTTCCGACTGCAAAAATACTATTTTTCTTTCAAATGACAATGTGTTTTCCCCTTGAAATTAAGTTTTCTTGGCTGAAAAAGGCGAGTTTGTTATCATTTGAACTACATTTCCATAAGATTTTATTTGTAGTTTCCACATTTTGAAACCATATTATGCTCTCAAAAATGAAGTGTAGTCAAATTAAACGAATCATTGCACATTCGATTACTATTTGTGGTTTTCAAATGTTAAAAACGTTAAATCTTCGCTATTTTCTCCTTCCACAGAATCTACACAACCACTTTTCTACCGTTTTAAGCAAAACAAATTGAAACGCAACAAGTTGCAAATACTGGGGTTGTAGCAGCCTGCACAAAGTAATCAATTTCTCGAATCTGAATATAAGCAAAGGCAGTGACTCCCATGGATATGTAGCTTACTATGCAGGAAAAGTGATAACTGCGGATGACGCCATCGACAAATACTGTTTCCGCACCTCAGAGGAGAGTACGCATTATCTCGTTGGCTACTATGGCAATGACTCTATACTGAATCTCCCCGAAGACTACCATGGCGATGATTATATAATCGATGCCTATGCATTCTTCAATGAAATCGACATAGTATCAGTAAATATTCCTCAGACCGTAGGCGAGATTGGTGCCAGCGCCTTTGCCGGATGCAGCAAGTTAGTATCTGTAACCATCCCAAGAGGCGTGATGAGCATCGGCAACAACGCTTTCGAGAACTGCTCGAGCCTGGAGGCAATCGTCATCCCTCAAAACATGCTGGCGATAGGCAGCAAATCCTTTGCAGGATGCAGCAGCCTCTCCTCAGTAGAGTTTAAGGAGGGTGTAGAAACCATCGGCAACAATGCATTCGCGAACTGCTCGAGCCTAAAGGCAATCGTCATACCACAAAGCCTGACGACAATAGGCAGCAAATCCTTTGCAGGATGTAGTAGCCTGGCCTCGATAGAGTTTAAGGAGGGTGTAGAGACCATAGGCAAGAATGCTTTCTCGAACTGCACGAGTCTCGCTACCCTCATCTTCCCCGAGAGCCTAACGGCAATCGGTGACGGAGCATTCAAAGGCTGTAGTGGGCTGAAGACAATACTCTTCAGCGAGAACATCGATGCCTACGGCAGCAATGTGTTCGGGGGGTGCGATGCGGTGGAGGCAATGACGGTAAAGGGTAGCGTGATGCCCACCGTGCCCTCGGACAAAATCACCAGCATCACCCTGTACAGCCCTGTGCCGCTGGAGACGGCCGAGTTTGCCAACAAGGTGTACCGTAACGCTACCGTATATGTGCCCCAAGGCTCACTCGAGCGCTACCAGGCTGCAAGTGTATGGAAAAACTTCTGGACCATCAAGGAGTTTGACCCCACAGGCATTGAGCAATTGACAATTCACAATTCACAATTGACAATTTATGACCTCAGTGGTCGTAAGATTGAGGTAGATGATTTGCGTGAGTTGGAGAAGGGTGTGTATATCATTAGTGGCCGTAAGGTTCTTATTAACGATTAACGTTAAACGAGACCCTGATATATAAACAATCCAGCGGACTCAGCCTCTTGGTAGGCGAGTCCGCTGGATTGTTCTTTATGTATCTTCTCTTTATGCTTCCCTCTTAATGACAGAAGATAAATCCTATATAGGCTCTTGGCCCGATGGGAAGGTATAGCTCCTTACCGCCAATGCCATTGAGGTAGTCGAGCTTGAGGGTGAGGTGCAGCTTGGAGCTTACGATGTAGTCGCACCCGATGAAGGGGTCGATGGCTACGAAGGGCTCTTTGTGAAAGTAGGCTTCTGGCTCTGCAGCCCAGTCTTTCTTGCTGCCTTCAAACATGAGGAAATCGGTAGTAGTACCACCGCCAACGGTAACGCCGAGGTAGGGGGCAAAGCGTCCCCAGGTCCAGGTGTAGTCGGCCAGGAGGCCTGCCCAAAAGGTCTTCACGTAGCTGCCGTTATCAAGCTGGCCCATCGAAGAGGTGTAGCCCTCGGTTCCTACACGCAATGGTCGCCCAAACGCAAGCGGATGACTCCGCCTATGCCTTTGGTAACGCCCGTCGCTTGATGGGATAGGGGAGCGATGTTGCCATTGAGGTAGCCGGCGTGAAGCATCATGCCTCCGTCGTAGCCACGGATGAGGCGTTTGTCGTTACTGTCGGTTGCCATGGCTTGGCTGCCTGCCAAGAGCAGGGCGATGAGGGTGAGCATTCTGCTCAGTCTGTAGAATTTTTATAGTTGGTGGTTGTTGATTATTAAGAAAGCCTCAGAGCACTCAGCGTGCTCTGAGGTTGTATTTAAGGAATCAGGGGAGTGGTATTATTTCTTCTTCTCCTGCTCTTTCTTCTCGTTCTTGCTGTACTGCTCCACGGTAGGTGCCGAATCTTTGTACTTGAAACGACGGATCTTCTGTGTGGCGGTCTTCTCGAAGGGTTCCTTCAT
>JAZRDT010000142.1:0-8934 GCA_045660385.1 Bacteroidaceae bacterium
CACATGCGCGACCGTCAGCTCATTGCCCGCTGGGCCTACGAGCATGGCAAGGCCGACAACGTAGTTGAACTGGCTAAGCGTGATGGAAAGACCTACGTGAAGATCAACGACTACGATAAGCTGCGCGACCTCTTCGGCCAGTTGCTCGCTGAAATTCAGCGCATCAAGTCGGAAGGAGACTACGAGGCTGGACGCCAGTTGGTCGAGACCTATGCCGTACAGGTTGACCAAGAGCTCCACAAGGAGATACTTGCTCGCTACGAGGCACTTAACCTCGCCCCCTACAAGGGCTTCATCAACCCCGTATACACCGCTGTGACCGATGCCGAGGGTAACATCACCGACGTCACCATCTCTTACGACGAGAGCTACGACGAGCAGATGTTGCGCTACAGCACAGACTATGCTACGTTACCGTACCGTAATTAATTAGAAAAAACAAGTGAAATCTTTGTCATCCTGAGTGAAGCGAAGGATCTCGCAATGTACTGCGCGGGATTCTTCGTTTCACCCAGAATGACAAGGTTGTCCTTCCCCCTATTGATATGGAGATTAACGAAGTCATCCGCGAAATAAAATCCAAGTTCCGTCTCTTCATGAACGGAGTCATCTCGCAGAGCTTGCGAGAGAAAGGTTTGCAGTACCGCCTCATCTTCGGTATAGAGTTGCCGCGTATCAAGGAGATAGCAGCCCAGTATGAACCCAACCATGAATTGGCACAAGCCCTATGGAAAGAGGATATCCGCGAATGCAAGATACTTGCAGCATACCTGCAACCCGTGGAGAGCTTTTATCCTGAGATTGCCGACATCTGGGTAGAGCAGATTCACAACAGCGAACTGGCCGACTACGTTTGTATGGCCCTTTTTCGTCGCCTCCCCTACGCATCGCAGAAAGCCTTTCAATGGATTGCCTCGGGAGAGCGCATGACGATGTACATAGGCTTCCGCCTCATGACCCACCTCTTCACTACACTTGGCACAGAGATGAACGAGCGCAGTTGCAATGAATTTATCGACCAGGCACAAACTGTACTCCAGGGCGACGACCTGCTGCTCAAGCAAGCCGCCCGCACAGCACTCGACCGCTACACTGAGACCAAAGAGGAATAGACATTTAGGATATACTCTCCTCAAGGTGTGAGGATTCCCAAAACACTAAAAACGCTATAAAGACAAAAATAATTGGTCTTTATGGCGTTTTTTCAATAAAAAGCACTATCTTTGTTCGTTACTTTGCGTATAGTATGGAAATGAAGGTGCGAGAAACCGTGCAAACGACCTTTGAGCAGTATCTACAGAACAAAGGGTTGCGTAAAACACAAGAGCGTTTTGCCATCCTTGACGCTATATACTCCATTGAAGGGCACTTCACGCTCGAGGCATTGCTTGAGAAGATGACAGCCAGCAAGTTTCACGTAAGCCGCGCCACTCTGTACAACACAATGGACCTGCTCACTGATGCCCATCTGGTGATTCGCCACAAGTTTGGCAACACATCGCAGTATGAGAAGTCATATAACATGACCACCCATTTTCACCGCATCTGCATGTCGTGCGGTACGGTGACCGAGGTGGAGGACGAAAAGCTGCGCCAAGTCATTGAGAGTACCCACAGCAAGGGATTCTCAATTGCGCACACCGCCCTATACATGTACGGCACATGCGCAAAATGTGTAGCAGCCCGCAAGCGTAAGGAAAAGAGAATGTTAGAACAAAAAAAACAACAAATAATAAAATCATGAAAGTAGATGTTTTGTTAGGCCTCCAATGGGGCGATGAGGGAAAAGGTAAAGTAGTTGATGTGCTCACTCCGCGCTACGATGTAGTAGCTCGTTTTCAGGGTGGCCCCAACGCCGGTCATACCTTAGAGTTTGAGGGTCAGAAGTATGTTCTCCGTTCTATCCCTTCAGGTATCTTCCAGGGCGACAAGGTAAACATCATCGGTAACGGTGTTGTACTTGACCCCGCACTTTTCAAGGCTGAAGCCGAAGCTCTTGAAGCTTCTGGCCATCCGCTCAAGGAGCGTCTGCATATCTCAAAGAAAGCACACCTCATCATGCCTACACACCGCGCACTCGACGCTGCCTACGAAGCAGCCAAGGGCGATGCAAAGGTAGGTACCACAGGTAAGGGTATCGGCCCCACCTATACCGACAAGATTAGCCGTAACGGTTTGCGCGTAGGCGATATCCTCGAAAACTTTGAGGAGGTGTATGGTAAGGCCAAGGCACGCCACGAGGAGATCCTCAAGAGCATGAACTTCGAATACGACATCACCGAGATCGAGAAGGAGTGGTTGGCAGGTATCGAATACCTCCGTCAGTTCCCTCTGGTAGATAGCGAGCATGAGATAAACAACTTGCTCAAGGCCGAGAAGAGCGTACTTTGCGAAGGCGCACAAGGCACCATGCTGGATATCGACTTCGGTTCATACCCCTTCGTAACCTCTTCAAACACCATCTGCGCCGGTGCTTGCTCGGGTCTCGGTGTAGCCCCCAACAAGATTGGCAACGTATACGGCATTATGAAGGCCTACTGCACACGTGTAGGTAGCGGTCCCTTCCCTACCGAATTGTTCGACGAGACAGGCGACAAGCTCTGCACCCTCGGACACGAGTTCGGTTCGGTTACTGGTCGTAAGCGTCGCTGTGGTTGGATTGACCTCGTAGCGCTGAAATATTCGATCATGATCAATGGTGTGACACACCTCATCATGATGAAGAGCGACGTGCTCGATACCTTTGAGACTATCAAGGCCTGTGTAGCCTACCGCATCAATGGCGTAGAGACCGAGGAATTCCCCTACTCTATCGAGGGCGAAATCGAGCCCATCTATGCTGAACTTCCCGGTTGGCAGTGCGACATGACCAAAATGACCTCTGAGGAGGAATTCCCCGAGGAGTTCAACAACTACATCTCGTTCCTCGAACAGGAGTTGGAATGCCCCATCAAAATCGTATCTGTCGGTCCCGACCGCGACCAGACAATTGAACGCTATAACGATTAAGAAAAGACCCCCTCAGTCCTACGGACAGCTCCCCCTCTATGGGGAGCTATGGGGAGAGGGGCTTTGTTAACAATGTAATTGACATCTAAAATATAAAAATCCTCCGTTATCGTCCCGAAGGTTCTCCCCATAGAGGGGGAGATGCCCAAAGGGTAGAGGGGGTCTCCACTATGAGCCTAATCTGGATTATATTCATCGGAATCTCCCTGCTCAGTTGGATTGTGCAGGCCAACTTGAACAGCAAGTTCAAGAAGTTCTCTAAAATTCCATTAGCCAATGGAATGACGGGACGCGATGTGGCCGAGAAGATGCTGCAGGCACATGGTATCCACGATGTGAAGGTCACTTGCGTGGAGGGTCACCTGACCGACCACTACAATCCGGCCGACCACACTGTAAACCTCAGCCGCGATGTATACTCATCGTGCAGCGTAGCTGCAGCCGCGGTGGCTGCCCATGAGTGCGGCCATGCCGTACAGCATGCTACAGCCTATGGCCCTTTGAAGATGCGTTCGGCCCTCGTCCCTGCAGTATCGTTCGCATCCAAGTGGGTATCGTGGATTCTGTTGGCCGGCATCATGGTTGTGGAACGATTCCCCGGGCTGCTACTCTTCGGCATCTTCCTTTTTGCCACCACCACCCTGTTCAGCTTCATCACCTTGCCTGTAGAGATCAATGCCAGTCAGCGCGCGCTTGCATGGCTCGACCGCTCAGGCATCACTTCATCGTATAATCACCGCGATGCAGAGAGTGCCTTGCGCTCGGCAGCCTACACTTACGTGGTAGCAGCGCTGAGTTCGTTGGCCACACTCGTATATTATGTGATGATCTATATGGGACGCAGAGACTAGTACGAAAACGAAAAGAACACAATATTTTTTTTATTTATTAATCAACTTTATTCATTAACCAAAAAATTACACAAACCATGAAGAAATTTACTTTATTGGCAATGAGCTTCTTTGCAGCTCTTTTTGTGAATGCTCAGAACGGTGTAGAAGTTACAGATCTTCTTACCAACTCTGACTTTGAGGATGGTACGAATGGTTGGACTATCATCGGTGGCAATAAGATTGCTGCTACTGCTGCCAACTATGGTTACCACGCAACAAACTTTATTGAGGATTGGGTAGCTGCCCCTTCAACCCTTAGCGACAAGGACTGGAGCCAGACTATCGAAGTTCCTAATGGTATCTATGTAGTGAAGTCATTGGCTCACGCTATTCTGCAGAGCGATGCCAGTCTTGCTCCCGAAGGCGTATACATTTACGCAAACAAGGATGAGGTACAGGTAACTACAACTCACCAAAACCCTCCTGCTGAGTACAGCATTACAACTTTCGTTACAGACGGTCGCTTGAAGGTAGGTTATCGCACCACTTCTTGTAACGTAAACTGGGCTGCATGGGACTATGTGCGCGTATACCAGTATCTTGCTGATACAGAGGAGGAGGCACGACTCTTGTGGATGAAGGATGAACTCGAGACACTCAGAACCGCAGCAGAGGCCCTTTTGAGCAGCCACATGCAGGTTGCATTGGCCGAGAATCTTGCTGCAAAGCTCGACGCAATCGCAGAAGTTGCTACATTGGCTGACGCCGAGGCTTTGATGGCAGAGATTAAGGCTTTGATGGCTGATGCTGAACTCAGCATCGAGGCTTACAAGAACCTCGCCGTTGCAATCGATGCAGCACAGGTAGAATTGGATAGAGATCTTGATCAAGGTGCCGATGAGCTCGAAGAGGCTATCGCTGCTGCAGAGGAGTATCTTGAGAGTGCTGCCGGTACCGTTGCTGAGGTTGAGGCATACATCGCACAGTTGAACGACGACGTATTCACCTACCAGATGCTCAATGCCAATGGTGACATCGAGTTCCCCGTAACCGACAAGTACATGACCAACCCCACTTTGCGCAAAGGCTACGAAGGTTGGGAAGGTTCAAAACCCGGATTGGAGTTCGAGGTGATGGAGTTCTACGACTGCGACTTCGACATGTACCAGACATTGACCAATGTTCCTAACGGTATGTATAAGGTGTATGTTCAGGGCTTCTACCGTACAGGTGGTAACGATGGTGGTGCTGCATATCAGGATGGCACAGAGGTTATCTCTGCCGAGCTCTATGCTAACAACGCTTCTGTTCCCTTGACATCAATCTATAAGTACCCCGCTTCTACCATGGGCGTAACAAGCGCTGAGGTATTGAACGACTACGTTAACATGCGTGTCGCTGCCAACGAGGCATTCAACCTTATTAACCCCGAGACACAGAAGGGTTACTATACTGAGAATGAGTTGATCGTAGTTGTACAGGACAACACCTTGAAGATTGGTTTGCGCAACTCTGGCCATGCAGGTACATCATGGTGTGCATTCCGCGACTTCAAGTTGGGTTACTATGGAAACTTCCCCGCAGTAGTTCTCCGTATCAATGCAGAGAACGCTCAGGCTTGGTTGGACGAGAACGAGGCTGTTCTTCCCGCTGCAGCTTACGTAGAACTTGAGGATGCTATTACAGAAGCTATGGACTACACCGATCCCGGTGCCTACGAAGAGGATGTTGTAAACGAGCAGATTGCTATCTTCGACGCTGCTTTTGCAAGCGCTAAGAACGTACTTGCCTTGATGAAGCAGTTGAATGCAATGACTACATTGGCCGATGAGTTGATGCTCCGCGAATACCCCGGTTTGGACGCACTCGCTGCCGCATACGAGATTGCTTCTGACTATGCTGAGGACGGTGCTACCGTTGAACCCGCTGAGGGTCAGACCACTGAGCAGCTCTACATCGAGGTTGTAGCTGCATTCCAGGCTGCTATCGACGCATACTACGAGTCACAGGTTGCTTCAAGAGAGAATCCTGCCGACTACACTCACCTCCTTCCCAACCCCAACTTCGAGCAGAAGGGCAACTGGACATGGAGTGTTGTAGGTGGTGGTACCGACCAGTGGAACGGTGGCTGTCGTCCTAATGAGGATGGTGGTGCTAACCGTCAGGGTGTAAACCTCTGGGGCTGGGGAATCTCTTCAGTTGACGTTCACCAGGAATTGGTTGACCTCCCCAACGGTCTCTACAAGGTAAGTGCAGAGCTCATCACACAGACAAGCTATGCTACCGACCAGCACGTATACGCTGTAGGTGTTGCCAAGACTACATCTAAGGCTTTGGAAGTTGAAGGTTGGGATACATTCGAATGGGAAGAACTGACAACCAACGACTACGCTGTAGTTCTCGATGGTAAGCTCACAATCGGTGCTGCTTCTTCAGTCGGTGGTAGCAACTCAGAGGGTTGGTTCCAGGCTACAAACTTCAAGCTCCACTACTTCGGTGCTGCTTCTGACGAAGACTTGCAGGCTGCATGGGAGGCATCATTGGCTCGTGCTAATGAGTACACCACTATTTTGCTCCCCGGCGATTCTAAGGAGGTTGCTGCTGCTATCGCTGCTGCTACTGCATTGGCTGCTGAGGGTAAGTACACTGACGCTTGTCAGGCTTTGAACCCCGTAGTTGCTGCATCTGACAGCGTATTCAACGCAACAAAGAACTTCAAGGCTGGTAACTACCAGACACTCACCGACCTCACTGAGGGCATCGAGACCAACTCTGAGGCTAGCCGCTTGATCGGTGCAGTTCACGACCTCGTTGACGCTCAACTAAACGCTGCTGACGCTACTCACAAGATCCTCGATCCCCTGAATGCCAAGTTGGCCGGTTACGTAGCATACGCTACATACCTCGTAGAGGCTGAGGCTACATTGGCTACTATCAAGGGTGTAAAGGAAGAGTATATCAATACCGTTAAGGAACAGGTTATCAAGCTTCAGGTTGACGACTTGGTAGAGAAGCTCCGTACTGCTGATGATTGCAACGACCTCCTGGCTAAGTTGCAGAAGGCTATGAAGGCACTCGAAGGCACACTCCTCATCAACTTGCGCGAGGGTGATTTGACTGAGGATCTCATCACTAACCCCACCATCGATGACAGCAACGCTAACGGCTGGACAATCGTAAAGGGCACAGGTAATGGTCCTACCAATGCAGGTGAGCACTATAGTGGCGAAACTACAAACCGTTATCTTGACTCATATAATGGTAGCGTTGGTTCATTGAACTTTACCGCATACCAGGAAATCATCGGTTTGCCCGACGGTACATACGAGCTCACCGTATCTACACGTTCTGACGGTGACAATGTATACGTATTTGCTGCTACTCAGCCCCTTGAGGCCGACACAGCTGCATGGACAGCCTCTACACAGTGGGATATGGTGAAGAACTACGGTGCTTACCGTGGTGAGATCTGGTACAACGACAGCTTGGCTTATGTAGCTGCTGACGGTGCCGGTGAATTCCCCTACTACAACGCTCGCAACGGTGAGGGTTACGGTTGGTCATACAACACCATCACTGTAGAGGTTACTAACCACTACTTGGCAATCGGTGTTACAGCTAACAACCTGCTTACTGGTAAGGAACAGTTTACTGGTGCATGGATGGGTGCTGACGACTGGAAGCTTGTCCTTGTAACCAAGGCTGCTACACAGAGCGAGTTCAATCCGTTCGCTGGTATTGAAAACCTTGAGACTGTAGCTCCTGCTCAGGTAGGCATCTACGACCTCTTCGGTCGCCGCATCGAGACACCTACTGTTTCAGGTATCTACATCGTAAACGGCAAAAAGACTGTGATTAAGAAGTAATGAAACTTCCGAAAACACGTTAACGATAAATAATGAGTCGCGTCCGCTTGTCGGGCGCGACTTTTTTGTATTTTGTAGACTTGTACATTTAATTGCCAATTGTGAATTGTCAATTGTGAATTGTGAATTGTCAATTGAAATTGTGAATTGTGAATTGTCAATTATGATTTTTTTTCTAATTTTGCAGTTAAATGCAAAATTAGAAAAAACGTATGGCAACAAAACCC
The DNA here is from genome assembly GCA_045660385.1 of Bacteroidaceae bacterium. Lineage (GTDB taxonomy): Bacteria > Bacteroidota > Bacteroidia > Bacteroidales > Bacteroidaceae > UBA1189. The sequence continues at coordinate 7,936 of JAZRDT010000142.1, forward strand.
GGTATTCCTAAAGGTACACGCGACTTCTCGCCAGCTGAAATGGCGAAGCGCAACTATATATTCGATACAATCCGCGAGGTATTCTACACCTTCGGCTTCCAGCCCATCGAGACCCCCGCGATGGAGAATTTCTCCACCCTCATGGGTAAGTATGGCGAGGAGGGCGACAAGCTCCTGTTCAAGATACTCAACTCGGGCGACTGCTTCAATAAGGTAGCCGATGAGGAGCTCCTCGAACGCAATGCCTTGAAGCTCGCAGCCAAGGTATGTGAGAAGGGTCTGCGCTACGACCTCACCGTGCCTTTTGCACGCTACGTGGTGGCTCACCGCGACGAGTTATCGTTCCCCTTCAAACGCTTCCAGATACAACCCGTGTGGCGTGCCGACCGTCGGCAGAAGGGTCGTTACCGCGAGTTCTATCAGTGCGATGCCGATGTTGTAGGCAGCGACTCGCTGCTCAATGAGGTAGACCTCGTGCAGATGATCGATGCCGTGTATCAGAAGGTCGGCATCCGCGTGAGCATCAAGATCAACAACCGCAAGATCCTTACGGGTATCGCCGAGATCATCGGTCAGGCCGACAAGATTGTCGATATCACCGTAGCCATCGACAAGCTCGACAAGATAGGGCTCGACAATGTCAATGCCGAGCCCGCCGAGAAGGGTATCCCTGCAGAGGCCATCGAGACCCTGCAGCCCATCATTCAGCTCAGTGGCGACAACAAGAGCAAGCTCGCCACCTTGCGTACTGTGCTTGCAGCCAGCGAGATTGGCCTTAAGGGAGTCGACGAGATGGAGTTTGTGCTCGATAGCCTCACGCACCACGATATCAAGAACGAGGTAGAGGTAGACCTCACCCTCGCTCGTGGACTCAACTACTACACTGGTACCATCTTCGAGGTCAAGGCCCTTGATGTGCAGATTGGCAGCATCTCGGGTGGTGGCCGCTACGATAACCTTACGGGTATCTTCGGCATGCCCGGCGTGTCAGGCGTAGGT